>JBQTIJ010000409.1:0-5541 GCA_052388255.1 Phycisphaerales bacterium | reverse complement strand
CCGAGAGGCGACCGGTGGGAACGCCGTTTCACGGGCGCGGGGCGTTGATCCAGCCGTACGGGCGGGGGCGATCACCCCAGGAGGGGCACATCTGATAAGCAGTGTTGCCGCGGGCACTTGCGTAGATGTCATTGGCGGTCATATCGCCAAGGTCGCTCTGGGCGAGGGGCAGCGGGCCGGCGGGAGCGTCAAAGAGCTCGACATCGCCGGCGACATAGACCACGTGAGAGCGCTTCTCGTGGCGTTTGGCCATTTCGTCCCAGTTGCTGAACATGCCGTCGGGGTACTGGGCGTTGTAGAAGTAAACGTCCTCTTCCATGTAGATGGGCACGCCGCGCATGATCTTCATGGTCGGGGAGTTGATGGCGATGGTGGCGGGGCGTGCGGCCTGGCCGGTCATGGTGCGGCACTGCGTGGAATAGAAGACTCGGGTCTGCGAATCGATCCGGGCCCCGCTGGCACCGGTGAGCATCGTGTAGTCAAAGTTCAGGGCACGGTCGGAGAGGAACTGGCTCCAGAGGACAAGCTGGGCCTGACCCTCGGCGGTGTTCCACTGCGGATCGCTGGCGCTGCTGGTGATGCGGGTGGGCGTGCGGCGCTGGTTCGTGGGGCACTCCCAGACGCGGTCGGCGTTCTGCAGGTACTCAAACCCGGGCCCGAGCTTCATGGGGTTGGTGGCGCTGACGGCGAGGCGCGGGTTGGTCGGCTGGGCGTACCAGAACCGGTACGGCGGGTTGTTGCCGCTCTCCCAGATCGAGCCCTTGTTGTCGGTGGCGTAGGAGGAGAAGCCCAGGCCGATCTGCTTCATGTTGATCATGCACTTGGCGGTCTTTGCCGTGTCCCGCGCCTTGGAGAGCGCGGGGAGCAGGATGCCGACGAGGAGCGCGATGATGGCAATGACGACGAGCAGCTCGATCAACGTGAACGCGCTGCGCCGGATGAACCGGTCAAAGCGGGAGGTCATCCGGGCGCTGGCCTGATTGGTCGTCAAGGTGCGGGTCATGGGCGGCTCCGCTGAACATTGACCGGAACCCCGCGCTCGCGCGCTGGCCACAGAACGTGACCTTCAGGGTTATTCCCGGTTCATGCTCAATATATTCCCATATCGACTACCCGTCCACAGTTTTCCCCAGTGTTTCGCCCGGTGCATATGCACCGGGACCCTGTGTTTGGGGCGGGTGGCGGGTCGAGAGCATTGAAAAACCCCGGCCCTCGCTGCGGAGGGCCGGGGTCAAAGTGCGGTCGAGAGGACTTGAACCTCCAAGGTATTGCTACCACTAGAACCTGAATCTAGCGCGTCTGCCAATTTCGCCACGACCGCGTGGTGAGGGTCAATGGTATGAGCGTGCGGCAGACGGAGCAACGGCGAGGGTGCCGTGGGCTCGGTCGTGCCCGCGCAAACCCTGGGGCGGCTCACCCTGTTCGCGGCGGACGGGAGGATTACTCGTCGGCCTCGTCCTTGACGGCGGCGATCTTGCTGCTGCCGCCGGCGGCGACGCGGGTGGCGAGGGTCTTCTTGCGGATCTCGGCGAAGAGCTCGCCGTTTTCCTTGAGGAACTTCTTGGAGTTCTCGCGGCCCTGGCCGAGGCGGACATCACCATAGGTGAACCACGCGCCGGCCTTGTCGACGACGTTGCTGTCGACGGCGAGGTCGAGGAGGTCCCCCGAGCCGGAGATGCCCTCGTCGTACATGATGTCAAACTCGGCGTCGCGGAAGGGTGGGGCGACCTTGTTCTTGACGACGCGGGCCCGGGTGCGCGAGCCGACCGTGACATCGCCCTCCTTGATGGCCCCGGTGCGGCGGATATCGATGCGGATGCTGGCGTAGAACTTGAGGGCCCGGCCGCCGGTGGTGGTCTCCGGGCTGCCGAACATCACGCCGATCTTCTCGCGGATCTGGTTGATGAAGACCACGGTGCAGTTGCTGCGGGCGATCACGCCGGTGAGCTTGCGCATCGCCTGGCTCATCAGCCGGGCCTGCATGCCCACGGTGGCGTCGCCCATGTCGCCCTCGATCTCGGCCCGTGGAATCAAGGCCGCCACGGAGTCGATGATGATCACGTCCACCGCGTTCGAGCGGACAAGGAGTTCGCAGATCTCGAGGGCCTGCTCCCCCGTGTCGGGCTGGCTCACGAGCAGTTCGTCGATGTTCACGCCGAGCTTGCGGGCCCACGAAGGGTCAAGGGCGTGCTCGGCATCGATCACCGCCGCCACGCCTCCTTCACGCTGGGCGTTGGCCCCGATGGTGAGGGCGAGGGTCGTCTTGCCGCTTGATTCTGGGCCGAAGATCTCGATGATCCTGCCGCGCGGGACGCCGCGTCCGCCGAGCGCCAGGTCAAGCGAGAGCGCGCCCGTGGAAATCCCCGGCACGCTCAGATAGGCGTGCTCGTCAAGCTTCATTACCGAGCCCTTGCCGAAGGTCTTCTCAATCTGGGCCACGGCGAGACTGACGGCCTGGAGTTTCTCCTTGCTCACGGCCGGAGCCGCGGGCCTGGTCACACCCGCTGCGGCCTGCGTCGTCGGGCCGGCCGCGCCAGGTGAACCCGGGCGAGTGGTGGCGGCGGCCTTGGCGGGCGCTGCGCCACCCGAAGGTGTCTGGGGGCCGGGAGTGGAAACTCGTGGAGGTGCACCAGCACCACCCGTCATGGAAGGACCGGAGGGGCCGGAGGGTCCTGCGGGCTTGACCTCAATCGTGGCTTTGCCGTTGGCATTGCCCGGGGCCGAAGAGGACGGGGAAACGGGGGCGCGAGACATCAGAAACCACCTTTCGTTGCCGTGCGTGGCCGCGAACTGCCGGGCATGTGCGGGCCACCGAAGTGACTCCTCAACATGCCGACGCCGCGGGCGCGACGGGGACCGGCACAGGGCACGCTTCACCCACCATGGTGAAGGCATGATCGAGGACGGTACCGGACGTTCACTCGATAGAGAGACTCTAACACACACCAACAATCAAGTCAATGTTTGGGTGAACACAATCCTGAAATGTGGATAACTTGTCGATGAACCGCCGCCGGTGCCCGCCTTAAGGCAAAAACAACGGTCCGCACACACGCGCGACCACGTCCCGCCCTCAGCGTCCAACCCGCACATAGCGGTACTGCGGCACCCCGTTGCTGCGGACGCCGATCCGGACGCCCCGGGCGAGGTCGATGCGCTTGATCGCTTCACGGAACTCGGCCGCATCGCGCACGATGAAGTTGTTCAAGGATGTGACGACATCACCGGGCACGATGCCGACCATCTCGGCGGCGGAGCGCTTCTCCACCTTGGTGACGACGACGCCGAGGGCCTTGCGGTCACGGAGTTTCTCGGCGATCTCCGGGGTGACGGATTGACCCTCGATCCCCAAACCACCCTCCGCGGCGAGCGAACGGAGGACATCGACCTCCGGCACCGCAACGACCTGGGACGGGTCGCGCTGGGTGACGGCGACGCGCTTGGAGGCGGGCTTGCCCTCGCGGTGGAACTCGACATCCACCGTCTTGCCCGGTGGCGTGACGCCGACGAGGTTCTGAAGCGCATCACGATTGGCGACCGGGCGGCCGTCGTAGCGCGTGATGATGTCGCCGGGCCTGAAGCCGGCGATGGCGGCGGGGCTTGAGGGGGCAACGTCGCTCACGAGCACACCCTGAACGCCGGGGAACTCAAAGGACTTGGCGAGGTCGGGGTTCAGGTCCTGCATGAAGACGCCGAGCCAACTGCGACGCACCTCGCCGGTGGCGATGAGCGAGTCCATGACGGAGCGGGCAAGGTTCGCCGGAATGGCGAAGCCGATGCCGATCGACCCGCCGGCCCGCGAAAGAATGGCCGAGTTGATGCCGACGATCTCACCCCGGAGGTTCAGGAGCGGTCCGCCGGAGTTGCCGGGGTTGATCGAGGCATCGGTCTGAATGAAGTCCTGGTACTGCACCTCCTGCAGGCCGCCGGCCCGCTGGGTGCGCCCCTTGGCGCTCACGATTCCGGCCGTCACGGTCTGGTCAAGGCCGAAGGGGTTGCCGATGGCCATGACCCATTCGCCGACCCGCACTTTGTCTGAATCGGCGAGTTTGACGGCGGGGAGGCGCTCGCCCTCGACCTTGAGCACCGCGATGTCGGTCGCGGGATCCGCTCCCACGATGCGCGCCGTGTACGAGGCGTTGTCGCCGAGTTTGACCGTCACGAGCGATGCACCCTCGATGACGTGGTTGTTCGTCAGGATGTACCCATCGTTCGAGACGATGACGCCCGAGCCGAGACTCTGGGCGAGTTGCGGTGTCCGCTCCATGCCGCGCTGGCCGAAGAAGCGCCGGAACATGAGGTCCATGTCATCATCACCGGGGCCAGCCACCTGCTTGCTCGCCGTGATGTTCACCACTGCGGGCGAAGCATCCGCGGCGACTTTCTCAAAGGCGATTGAAAGGTCGTTGGCCCGCTGCAGCGCGGCCTCGACCTCTGTTGAGGTTGGCGGGTCGGCCAGAGCGCTCATGCCCGTGGGGCCGAGCCCCAGCGAGAGGCCGAGGATCCCTGCGCCCAGGAGCGGGGTGCGGTGCTGCGTTTCGCGGTCGTTGGTTGGCTTGTTCATGTTGTTGCCGTTCAAGGTTGGTTGGCCGCGGTTCAGGGCCCGCGGCGGAGGTGCGGGAGAACGAGATGCGCCGGTTCTCGGTTGCCGTCTCGTACGTCTGCTTCAGGCCCGTCGTTCGTGTCACGCATGCGCAACGCGCACCGTCGGGCGGGCGTTGCGGCTGAGGGTCAGGGAAATCGGATCATGGCTCATGCTCGCAGGGAGGGGCGATCACTGGCCCCCGGTGACGGGGATGCTGCGCGGGCGAATCGCCCCGGCCTTGGGGAGGGTGAGGGTCAGAACGCCCGCCTCCAGTTTGGCCGTGATGGCACCCGCGTCGACATTCTCGCCGATGCGGAACTGGCGCTCATAGTCGCCGGTTTCAAACTCGCGCCGAAGGAGCGTCGCCCGGACGGAGGGCTCGTCGAGCACGCCGCGGACCGTGAGCACGCCCCCGGCCACGGAGACATCCGCCTTCCCGGGCTTGACCCCGGGCATCTCCGTCACGATGGTGAAGTGCTCCGGAGATTCGAAGACGTCGGCCGCTGGTCGGAACGTGGCGGTCTTTGCCGTGGCGGGGTTTTCGGTGCAGAGGCAGGTTGCGTTCTCGTTGTTCGTGCAGTTCATGGGTGGTCCTTTGCTGAGTGGTTCGGGATTGGTCTACGCGAAGTCTGGGCGAGTGTCGCTCGATCAGTTGGCCGGGGTCTCCACGGCGATCCGGCGGGGCTGGGCGACGGCGGTCTTGGGGAGGGTGACAGTGAGGAGCCCGTTGCGAAGAACCGCACTCACGCGCTCTGCATCAACCGGAAGGCCGATCCGCAGCGTGCGGGTGAAGCGGTGGGCCCGGCGCTCGCGGTGGATGGCCTTGGCGCCCTCGGGCGTCGCGATGGGCCGCTCCCCTTGGATGGTGAGATCGCGACCGACAAACGTGACCTGCACGTTCTCGTTCGTGAAGCCGGGAAGTTCCGCCTCGACCGCGAGCTCGGCGTCGTTCTCAA
>JBQTIJ010000408.1:0-24048 GCA_052388255.1 Phycisphaerales bacterium | reverse complement strand
CGCCGCATGAGCAGCCGGACCAATGCGCTTCGCCGTTGTTGTTGACGCTGAATCGATGGTAGGTTCTTCCGTCACTGCCGAGTGCCCAATAGTCCCCATCCTCATCCGGCACAGCATTCTCATACAGCTCCTCCTGATTTCTTGGCGCCGGAGAGACCTTCCCTTTCGCGTTGCGGTGATGTTTCGGGTTCTTCACCAGCTTCGGCTTCCCCCCGACCACCGCATTCTCAACCCGCTTGCCATTCTTGGCCAGCTCCGCTTCCAGTTTCGCGATCGCCTGCGCATCCTCGATCGCGACTTCCGCCCCGTCCTCCATCACCTTCACCCACTTGCCACCGGCGACCCTCTTCACCCCCCTGACGCCCTTTGTCAGCACCTTCGCTGCGAAAAACGCCGCGTCCTCCGGCCCGACCATTCCCAGCTGACCGGCCGTCATCATCGTCACCACGTAGCCCGACGCAACGGTCAACGGGGCGGCGACGACAGCGCCCTTCATGAGCCCGGCGCGTTTCTCGTACAGGTGCGCCGACTCGTCGTATGTCGTGGTCGTTGCGCCCGTCGCCAACTGCCCCTGAACCGCGGCAAGAACCGCCGGGTCGGGCGGAAGATCCGTATTCACCACGTCGTCGGAGAAGACACCCCCGGAGTAGTTACCGATGTTCCGTATGAAACCCATTCCCCAGTGACCAAGGTCATACAAGGCGCCCCCGATGCCATACATCCCCATCGGATCTGTGCTGTCCCCCGGCCTTCCCCCGCAGTACTCGAACCAGTTGCGACCGCCCGCAAACCCGATCGGGTCCGGCTGATGCCACCGCGCGTGGTAGGGTTCATAGACCCGGTGGCGGACGTGATACACCTGCAGCCACTTGTCCCAGACATACCCCGCGTACCCGAGGCGGTTGTCCACCTCCGGGCGGCTCAGGGCGCCGTGGTCAGAGGGGAGCGTCGGCAGGGCCCGGGCGTAGTTGGGGTCCCAGCCGAAGAACTCGGTGATGTACTCGTCAAGGTCGCCCGGGTCGATGAACCCGTCGCCGTTGATGTCGCCGAGGATGTGGTAGAGGTCTGTCGCCGAGTTGTAGCCGAAGTACCACGTGACGAAGTCGTCAAGGTCGTCGGGCGAGATCACGCCGTCGTTGTTGAAGTCGATCAGGTCAAAGCGGCGGTCGATGACCTCCGGCTCGCCATAAGCCGAGTACCGGACCCGCTCGATGATCTTGCCTTCCTCATCCACCAGTTCCGTCACGTCGCCGCGACGGTTCTGAAGGTAGAAGACCTCGTCCTTCAGGGCCTGGTGGCCGGTCGAGTCGGGTGCGTGGAAGCGTTCGCGCTTGACCACGCGATCGAGGCCCATGGAGAGGGACAACCCCCGCAGGCCCATCTGCACGTGCACGTAGCGCTCGTGCAGCACGGGGGGAGGGCGGGCCCCAGTGCCGGTCTCGACAGGGCCCTGGTTGAAGACGGCGACGAGTTGCCAGCGTTCGTCATACGCGAAGATCTCGCGCGGGTTGTTGGCAAGGTCGCCATCGCCGGCGGGGTACCCCTCGACATACCCGGTGGTGCTGCTGGTTGCACCCGGGTCTATGTCATATCCGGCGGAGAGCCGCTGGCCCATGGCGTTGTAAGTGAAGCGGGCGAAGAGTGAGCCGCGGATGTTGGGGTCGGTGGGGCTCGGCCTGAAGGCGTGGGTGAGCCGTCCGAGGGCGTCATAATCGTAATGCCAGCGGCCGTCATACGCGACGTTGCCGAGAGGGTCTGACTGGATGACGAGGGGCGAGCCCAGAGCCGTTCCCTCGGTGAGGGCGGCATCGGTATAGGGCCTTGACGAGACGTCATGCTCGGTACGCCCGGTGACTTTGTCGGCATCGTCGTGGGCGCTTTCGAATCGGCGGTGGTGGTCAGGGATCGAGCCGTAACTGACGGCGGTCTGGGTGCGGTCGACGAACTTCTTGATGTTGCCGACGGCGTCATACGCCCAGCGCTGCTCACGGCGGCCGTGGGTCGCGGGGGGGGCGGGGGCCGCGGGGGGGCCGCCGCGGGCCACCTCCGGCGGGGCTTGGAGGCCGCCGGTGTTGCTGTGCCCGTTGGAGGCACCGGGGCCGCTGCGCATGGCGCCGCCCCCAGCGGGCTCGCGGCCGGTTCCGGCATAGATGATGCGGTCGCGGCAGTCATAGAGGATCGACTGGTCAAAGCCCCATGGGCCGTTGCTGGCAAAGGGCTGCTCTGGATCGCCGCCGCGCCAGGTGAGCGCATCATCGAGCACGCGGGTGAGCCGGCCGGCGCGGTCATAGGCCAGCCGGTCGTGGTGCAGGACCTCCTGCCCGACTCCGCCGGCGACGCCCTCGTGGGTCACGGGCCAAGATCCTGGTTCGGGCGTTTCCTGCGGCTCGCTGCCGCGCTGCCAGAGATCCTCGATGGGTTGGCCGAAGCGGTTGACGAGGCGATGGATCGAGCCGGTGTCGGTGGGCGCATGGGCGGGGAGGCGCATGGGGCGTTGAAGGGTCTGGCGCGTCCCCCCACCACCCGAGGGGGCCGCGTCGAACTCCATCCACGCGGGCGTGCCGAGCCCCATGTAGCCATAACGGCCGAGGTCCCAGCCGAGATCGAGGTTGCGATGGAGGCGGTTGACGCGGCCGGTCAGGTAATCGCGCTCGGGGTCGCCCGCGGGGAGGGTGTGGTCGAGCGCGGGGTCGGGGTCGTACTTGTACCGGAGCGCGCTCTCGCTGTCCGTTCCCGGGTAACTGGCCAGGGTGCGGCGGGGGCCTTGCCAGCCGCGGCGGAGGGCGCCGCCGCTCGCCATGCTTGGGTGTTCGCCGGCGTAGACGAGGTGGGAGTCGAGGAGGGAGCCATCTTGATCGCCGAGAGGGAGGCCGGGGAGGGCACCGGGAAGACCGGAGCGCCGGCTGGAGAGGTGCGAGGGGAGCCCATAGATATCAAAGTCGAAGAGCTCTTCAGAACTGGCGAGGGCGGGATCGGTCAGGGATCCGCCGTCGTACTGGCGCAAGCGGCGAACGCGGCCGAGGTCGTCGTACTCGGTCTCGAAGCCCGGGACGCGACCGAGGTAAGGCGAACCGGAAGGGATTCCCGGCACGCTGGCGGTGGGGCGGCCGGCGAGGTCGCGAGTGATGTCGTAATCAAAGAGGGGGAGGTCGAAGGGGCCAGCGAGCCCGTCGATGCCGAGTTTGTGGGTGGCGGCCTCGATGACTTCGCCGAGGGCGTTGGTGCGGTTGAAGACGGTGACGCCGTCGGGCTTGCCGAAGCCGACGGGGCGCGAGTTGCTGCGGAGGGTCTGGAGGTTGGCGGGGATGCCGGTGCCCCAGTCGGTCTCCGTCTCGTCGCCGTAATACCAGCGGTACGCGCGGGCGGGGGGCGACTCCCCCTCGGTGACCTGACGCCATTTGGGACGGCGCTTCGCGTCGTAGATGGTCTGATCGGTCATGCCGGGGCCGGCGCAGGGATCGACGGGCTCCTCCGGGTCGGGGGGGAGGTGATACTCCTGGAGGCGGTCGGGCAAGCCATCGATGGTGGTCTCCTGCTGCTCGACCCTTCCCGATTCGTACTTGATCTCCCGGGCCCAGAGGATGGCATCATCGGGGAGGCCGGAGGACCATCCGGGACGGGTCCCGAGGTTGAACGACCCGGGGGGAGGATCGATGATCCCCGAAGGGACCAACTGCCAGTTGGGGAAGTTCTCCGTATCGCGGTGGGCGGGATGGTCGTTGATCGAGAGCGGGGGATCGCAGTCGCCACCTGCGCAGATGGGCTCGATGTCCTCACCTTGGCCGCCATCACCCCAATCGGAGTGCAATGCGGGGAGACCGAGTTCATCCGGCCGGACTTCGCGGGCCCAGAGGATCGTTCCTGGGGGGAGGCCGTCCCCGCCCGCGGGGTTGCTCCAGCGGGGAGGACCGCCCGCCTCAAGAGGGGGATCGACCTTCATCAGGAGCCCGCCGGGAACCTCGATTCCGGCGATGTTCGGCGCGGCGAAGGCCGAGACGTGCCAGGTGGTTCCGGCGAGGCCGGTGAACCCGGGGGTGAAGATGCGGTGGTGCTGCTCGAGGACGAGGTCGGTCGATTGCACGGAGAGGGATTCGCTATACGCCGCTGCGCTCCCGGCGACGGTGGTGGTGCCGGCGATGGTGTAAGTAGCGCAGTGGTTGCAGGCGCGGTCGTACGAGTACTTCTCGACCGACTCGCCAGCGGACATGACGACCTTGCCGTGGGCTCCGTACCAGGTGTCGGTGGTGACGCCATCATGAGGGTTGCTTGACGGGAGGCCGGTCGTGCCGTTGATCGGCACATCGTCCGTGCGGTACTCGCGCCCCATGGGATCGTGATGGAACTGGCGGAGCGTGAGCCGTTCGTCACTCTCGCTCGGTGCGGGGATCTCGCCCATGAAGCCCTCGCGGTCGCCGCCGAAGAGGGCGAGAGCGGTCACGTCGCCACGGTTGTCGAACTCGACGGCGACGTAAGGGGGAAGAGGCGGGATGATGGCGCGGGGGCGGCCGCGGTGATCGCGGGGGATATCGACAATGCGTTCACCCGCCGAATCGGTGGCGGGACCGTTCGGGAGAGTGCGGCGGCGGACGAGTTGGCCGTTGGCGTTGTACTCGGCCCGGGCGACGGGCATGGGTGCGGGGCCGTTGACAACGCCCGCACGGGTTTCGGTGACGAGCCCGCGATAGTCAAGGTCGAGCTCGGAGAGGTTGCCCTGAGCGTCCTCAATCCTGCGGACGCGGTGGAGAGCATCGCGGCAGATGGTGGACTGGAGGTAGTCGGTGGTGGGCGTGCCCGGGAGGGTCGAGGGGATGGCGTGGTAGGTGCGGGCCGACATGGCGTGCGCACCGTCAAAGGTGAACTGAACGGTGCTGAGCGCGATGACCGGCGTGCCGAGGACGGAACGGTCAACGATGGCGGAGAGGGGGTCGGTGGCGTCGGAATCGATCCACGAGAGCGGGGGTGTGGCGATGGACGGGATGCGGGTGGGTGTCGCGCTTGGTCCAGAAAGGAACGATCGCTCCGGCCCGCAGCGGAGGCGGGCCGAGACCTCGATGCCTCCTGAGGCATTGGCGACGGTGTAGGTCGGCGCACCACCGTAAAGGGCCTGCTCGCCTGTGCCGGCGCTCCAGGGGACGCTCAGCCCCCAGGTACGCTGATCGGAAAAGACGCCGGTGAGCCAGTGGCGGGTGAAGCCGGCGGTAGTCAACTCTGACGTGACGCGGCCTTGAGGGTCGTAGGCCCAGGTCGTACGAAGGTTCAGAGGCGTGGGGCTGCCGCCGAAGGGAGCGGGGTTGGTGATTCCATACGTGGGGCCGGTGACGAACGAGGACTCGCCCTCCATCTGCGCATCAAAGACTTGGATGGTCGGGAGACCGGTAAGGGCGTCATAGTCAAGAAAGACGACGCGCCCACGCTGCGAGAGCGTGAACCGGGTGGTGCCGTCGGGGTTGAAGTAGGTCCGGGTTGAGTATCGCCCACCGCTTCCGTTCTCGGCGATCGGGATCACGGGCTCGTGGAGTTCGATCGAGAGGGGGATGAGCTCGGGGGCGGAGGGCGCTGGAGGTGAGGTGGGAGAGAAGGTGGTGAGAACCGTCTCCCATTCCGCGGCCGAGGGCGCATCGGGGTCGGTGGTCTCTTCGGGATAGGTTCGCGAGCGATCAACGAAGGGGCGGCGGACCGGCACGGTGCCGGCGGCCGCGCTCCCAATGGCGGGGATTGTGCCCGTCAGCCACTGATATGTAATGAACGAGGAGTACGTGGACGCGCTGCGGGCGGCGGCACCATCGCCCTTGGCGAGGCGGACGCCGGAGACGAAGCCGTCAACGGGCGCGAGGGAGGGGGAGGCGGCGGCGTTGACGCGCTCGAAGAGGGTCACAAGCCCCTCGGTCTCGTGGTAGGTGAAGGGGTTGGTGCCGAAGGCGGCGGCAGGGTCAAAGGAGGCGACGTTGGCGGGCGCGTGGGCTGCGGTGATGCGGCCCCCGGCGTCGCGCTCGAAGGTGGAGGCGGACCACGAGGTCAGGCCGCCGGGCGCGGCAGGGTCGCCGTCGGTGGTGACGGTGGAGAGGGGTTGGCCGGCGATGTCAAAGTCCACCACCACGAAGGTGTGGGCGGCCGAGGTGCCTGCGGTCTCACACTCGGCGGAGTCGCGCGGGGGCTGCTTGATGGTGGTGCGGATGGCGGGGAGAGGGGAGTAGGACGTACCCCAGGAAGATGATGCGTAGGTGAGGTCGTACCACCCCACCCATTGCTGGGTGCCGCCGATGGTGCGCACGGCGTTGCCGTCACCGCCGATGCGGGTGGCGCGGCCGACGGTGTCGTAGCTTGCGATTTCAACGGTGGCCCAGCCGCGGAGATTGGCGGGATCCGCGGCGGCCGCACGGGGGGCGGTGATGGTCGGGCCCGACCACCCGATGGGGCCGCCGGTGAGTTCGTAGCGGCGGGTGGCTTCGGCATCAAGGAGGATGCGGAGGTGGTGGGCGTGCTGGCCGGAGGCGTCGAAGTAGTGATAGGTCTCGACGGCGTGTTCCGAGCGCGCGCTCGTGCTCACGGGCAGGAGGGACTGGGCCGATTCGAGGTCGCCGCCGGATGTGTAGGTGTACCGGGCTTCGGCGACGGTGTCGCTGGTGAGGAGGCCGGTGGCGCGAGCGGTTACTTTGGTGAGGCGGGTTGCGCTTCCTGTGCCTGCATAGGTGTACTCGAAGGAGCGGCCGGCGGAATCGAAGGCACTCGTGACCCGGCCGTCAGAATCGAAGGCGGCGGAGGCCTCGGCGGGATCGTCGCGGGCAGGATTGGGTGACGTGGTCGAGGGCTGGCCGACGTGGGCGACATGTCCGCCCGCATCCTCAACCCGCCAGAGCTGGCCGGCGGCATGGGCATGGGATCCGGTGGTGCGGCCGAAGAAGGTGGTGCGGGTGCCGACCTGATCAAGATACTCGACGACCTCGACTCCGGAGAGGGTGCGGATGAGGAGGGCGCCGGCGGCACCGTTGATGCCGCGGTATTCGCCGGAGGTGCCGGCGACGGACTTGAACTCGATGAAGCGATCGGCGCCGGCGACGATGATGATCCGGCCGTGGGCATCGTCAAAGAGAAGTTCCGGCTGGGCGCAGTGGAACCACCCCCACCCTTGGTACCCGAGTGTCGATTCAAGACGGGCGGAGCTGTATGACCGGGCGACAGGCCAGGGAACGTGGGCGGGAAGGAGAATGTCAACCCGTGAAAGCTCGACCGCGCCGGTGGCAAGATCCACCACGCCGAACCGGCGGCTGCCGCTCCCTTCCGCGGGGTTGCCCGCGCTCGACCAACCGAAGGCGCCGAACCGGGTGCCAGACCCATCGGGGAACGTGCTGCGTTGCAAGGCGCTGAGGGTCGCGCCCTGAACACGGGTGGCGGCCCCTTCGCCGGGGCCAACGCCGAGCCGGAGGAGCGCATCATCCATCAGCACGATGGGCTCCGCGGCAGCGGCGGCGCGGAGGAAGGAGAAGAGAGCGACGGTGATGGCGGCGATGAACGAGAGATGGCCGCGGAATCGGGCTGGGCGCGGGCATTTGAGGAAGGACCCGCGCGCGAGGATGAACGGTGGTTGAACCGAGAAGAACGACCGCAGGCGTGGGATGGAAGAGTGGCGTTGCGGGGAGGACAGCCGAGCGGTCGTGGCATCGAGCACCTGGTGAGTGTCGATCTCGTGTGGGTGGAGCATGTGTGCACTCCAAAAGGTGTGTTGGGACGATGATCCGAACAAACCCATTATGCCATGGACGGTTATCGCGTGCAAGCCGGT
Organism: Phycisphaerales bacterium; assembly: GCA_052388255.1. Taxonomy (GTDB): domain Bacteria; phylum Planctomycetota; class Phycisphaerae; order Phycisphaerales; family UBA1924; genus JAEUIX01. The sequence goes on along the minus strand of JBQTIJ010000408.1, from coordinate 16,268 downwards.
GGGCGAGAAATGCGATTTTTGTGGATAAGTCCCCCAAGAGTCGGCGCAAGTCGTTGCTGGATAGGGCGATGACGGGAGGCGCTCTCTTGGTCAGTTCGATGACGGTCGGCCGCAAAGTACGGAGGTACGCACGGAATCAGTGGCAGGTTGTCGGGTGCGCAACCGCTCACAGTGAGCTCGACCTTGCGCCGCATTTCGGGGGTTCGGCGGGTTCGGGGCGCGCCGAGGGGGGAGAGGCGGCGGGCGGGGCGGGGGGACGCCGCGTGCCTCGGGCGCTTTGCGCTCCGCGCGGCAGAACGACGCCCGCATCCTGCACTTTCCGGGTTCACCGCATCTTTCGTAGAATCAGCCCCTTCGGCCCCGTGGCGGAACGGCAGACGCAGCGGACTTAAAATCCGCAGGCCCGCAAGGGCCGTGTGGGTTCGACTCCCACCGGGGCCATTGGATCAGACAGGGCGCGCCGGTCCGCTCGGCGGGGTGCTGGCGCGCTCAGCGGTCGGGCGGCTGTTCCTCAAAGAAGGCGCCTTCGTCCGGCGCTTTGACCCCATCCCAGACCTTCGCCGCGGCGTCGCTCGGGGATTCGCCGGTTCTGTGGGCGCCGACGGTGCCGCGGACGGCGAGGAGGGCGAGCAGGCAGATGCAGACCCACATTCCCACGGCCTGCGCGAAGGGCCGCCAGCCGACTTTTGCGAGCGCAGCGCGTGAGAGGCCCGCGCCGATCAGAAGAAGGGCCACGGTCATCAGGCGTGTTCCCACGAACTTGGTCACGTCTGAGAGAGAGAGGAGTTTGTCGCCGCCCCAGTCAAAGCGTCCCTCGCCGATCATGGGGACGAAGGTCCGCAGCGTGGCCGCGAGGACGAACCCGATGATGAACCAAGGGAGCACGGTGAGGAGCGAGAACTTCACCGGCGACACGCCTGTCATGGGCGTGCCCTGGAGGGCGGCGCGGCGGTCGGCCCGGGCCACGAGCAGCGTCAGGACCGCGACAAGGGGCACGATCCAGAGGGCCCGGGTGAGTTTGATGATGATGGCATCCGAGAGCGCGAGGGGCCCGTAGGCCCGGGCCGCCCCCACCACACTGGAGACATCATGGATCGCCACGGCGGCCCACGCGCCGAAGGCCCGTTCCTCCATCCCCAGTGCGTGACCGAGGGTTGGGAAGGTGAGCAGCGCTACGGCGTTGAGCACAAAGACGCAGGCGAGGGCCACGCTCATCTGCGTGTCGGTGGCGCGGATGGCCGGGCCGGTCGCGGCGATCGCGGAGCCGCCGCAGATCGAGGTCCCCGCGCAGAGCAGGGCGGTCAGCCGGGATTGTGTTCCGAGCAGTCGCCCGAGGCCAAACCCCACGAGCGTCGTGGCCACGATCGTCCCGATCGAGAAGCCCACGCCTGTGAGGCCCGCGTCGCGGATCACGTGGAGGTCCGCGCTCAGCCCGAAGAGCACCACGGCCGACTGCATGAGCAGGCGACTGGAGGACTTTGCCAGCATCGGGAAGGCCGCCCACCCGAGGAGCGCGAGCGCGATCCCGCACAGCAGCGCCATCCACGGCTGCACAAAGGGCAGCAGCGTCGCCAGCGCCAGCACAATGAACAGCCCTTTGCGCATCGTTCAGGAGTCCGTTCCCGCGCCTTCGGCATACCGGGGTCGTGTTCGCTCAAAGCCCATAGATCGGTGCCAACTTGCCCTCAAGGTGCCGCATCAGCGGCTCAGCGCTCAGGGGCTTGCCGGTCGTCCGCATGCACAGTTCGCTCGCGCTGTAGCGTCGTCCGTGGGCGTGGATGTTCTCGTTCAGCCAGTGCTTCAGTGCCCCGAACTGCCCGCGCGCCATCTGCGCATCAAGGTCCGTCACGCGGCTGTTGATCTTCTCCCAGAACTGGGCGGCGTAGAGGTTCCCCAGCGTGTATGTGGGGAAGTAGCCGACCAGCCCGAACGCCCAGTGCACGTCCTGCAGGCAGCCGCGCCGGTCGTCGGGGACATCGAGACCCAGATAGGCCTTGAACGCGCTGTTCCAGGCCTCGGGCAGGTCGCTCACGGCAAGGTCGCCCTTGATGAGGGCCCGCTCAATCTCGAATCGGAGCATGATGTGCAGGTTGTACGTGGCCTCGTCCGCCTCCACGCGGATGAACGACGGCCGGACGAGGTTGGCGATCTCGAACATCTTCTCGATAGTGTGCCCATCGAGCGCGGGGGCGTAATGCCGCTTGGCGATCGGCAGGGCCCAGGTCCAGAAACTCCGGCTTCGGCCCACGAAGTTCTCCCACATTCGGCTCTGGCTCTCGTGGATTCCGAGCGACACCGCATCCCCGAGCGGTTCGCCGAAGCGCGTCGCCTTCGGGAGGCCCTGCTCATAGAGCCCGTGCCCCGCCTCGTGCATCACGCCGTAGAGCGGCTCAAGGAAACTCTCGGTCTGCCACCGGAAGGTCAGCCGCGTGTCACCCGGTGCAAGCCCGGAGCAGAAGGGGTGCGTCGTCACATCCAGCCGCCCGGCCTTGCTGTCAAACCGCATCGCCTCGAGCACCGCGGCGACGAAGCCGGTGTGCTGGGCCTGCGAGAACTTGAGGCCGAGCACGCTTCGATCCGGACCGCGCCCCGTCGCTGCGATCCGCGCCACCAATCCCGCCAACCGCCCCCGCAGCGGCGTGAAGATCCCTTCGATTTCGCGGGCCGTCATCCCCGGCTCGTATTCATCGAGCAGTGCGTCGTACAGCTCTCCCCCTTTGGGGACGCCATAACAGCGCGCCTTCTGGCGCAAGAGCTCCATCACGCGCTGAAGCCACGGCGCGAACATGGCGAAGTTGTTCTTTGACCGTGCCTCCTTCCACACCTCCTGCGACTGGCTCTGCACCTTGGCGAGCTCGGCGACGAGCGTCGTCGGCAGCTTTGTTTCGCGTTCAAAGTCGCGCCGCATTTCGCGCAGGTTTGCCCGCTCTTCGTCGTTCAGGCCGCGCTCTTCCTCCGCCGCGCTCAGCAGGTCGCCCATGCGCTTGGACGTCCGTCGCTCGTGCACCAGGGCCGAGAGCATCGCCTGCTGGTCGGCCCGGTGGGCTGCCGCTTCCGGGGGCATGTACGTCTCTTGGTCCCAGTTCAAGAGCTGGTTCACCGAGGCGAGCGTGGCCGCGGCTTTGTGCAGTGCCCGCAGTTCCGCCGAGGGCTTGCCCGGCGTCGCGCCCCGGACCGCCTTGCCGTTGGCCGTGCCTCCACCGTTCGCGCGAGCCGTTGCGGCCTTGCGCTTCTTCTTCGCCTGATGGGGTTTTGTCTTCTTCGCGGCTCGGGGGCTGGGCTTGGTGGGCTTGCGTTTGGTCGCGCTTGGCATGGGCGAAGGGTACCACCATCGCACCCGGAGGCATCCCCGCGCGACGACTCCATTGGACTTCCAGAGAAGGGCGCTGCCCGCAGGCCACAGGTCACAGGTTGCGGGCCGCGCTCGCGATCATCACACCGGGCGGCTGGCGACCGAGGGGCCTGCCGCGAGTTTCACCTGAACTTCGTCAGGAACCAGAGGTTCATGCCCGCGTGTGGCACGTTCGATGGCCCGGGCGATGCCCGCGGCGTCGATCCCCACCTGCGCCAGTTGCTTCGCGCGTGAATCTTGATAGACCCACGAATCCGGCAGACCGAGCACATGGACGTTCGAAGCATCGAGCCCAAGTCGCTGCGCCGTTTCGAGGACCGCGCTGCCGAAGCCGCCGACGACCGAGTGATCCTCAACCGTGACCACCGGCACGCCCCGCATCAGCAGCCGCGCGACCAGTTCATGATCGATCGGCTTGGCGAACCGCGCGTCGTACACGCTCACGCGGCAGGGGCGGGTCTCGTTCACGAGGGCAGCCGCGGCGAGGGCATCGATCGCGGGCGTCCCGAAGGCAAGCACGGCCACGTCCGGCTGGCCGCTGCCGTTGTTCCCCGGCCCGTCGATATCAAACTCGGGCGTCAGGCAGCGGGCCCGGCCGAGTACAAAGGGTGGGCAGGCCTGTCCGGTCAGCCGGTCACTCACGCCATCGCGCGGCCAGCGGCATGAACTCAACCCGCGCTCGTAGGTCCGCATGAACTCGAGGGCGGCCTTCATGCTCGGCTCATCGATCGCGGCCGTGATGGCCGCATCGGGGAGCACGCGCAGGATCGCCGTATCGCAGAACCCGTGGTGGACCGCGCCATCGCCACCGACGAGCCCGGCCCGGTCAAGACAGAGCCGCACCGGCAGCCCTTGCAGGGAGGCCTCCTGAAAGCACTGGTCAAAGGCCCGCTGCAGGAACGTGGCGTAGACCGCGAAGAAGGGCTTGTGCCCGGTCTTCGCCATCCCGGCCATCATGTCGAGCGCGTGGCTCTCGCAGATCCCTGTGTCGAAAGTCCGGTCAGGGAACTTGGCGAGGGGCTTGCTCACGCCCGTGCCGTCGGGCATTGCCGCTGTTGCCGCCACCACCCGGGCATCGCGACCCATCAACTCGATGAGGGCATCGCCGAACGCGCTGGTGAAGGACCGGCCATCGCGCTTCAGTTCAACCCGGCATCCCTCGTTCTCGAGCCGGGCCGAGTCGGGATCACCTTCGCCCACCGGCGCGAAGGCGGGCGGGGAGTGGAAGGTGCTGCTGTCGTTCTCCGCGAAGCCGTAGCCCTTCCCTTTGATGGTCTTGACGTGCAGGACCATCGGGCGATCAAAGTGGGCTGCTTCGCGCAGAAAGGCGATGAGTTCCGGGATGTTGTGCCCATCGACCGGGCCAACCGTGGCGAGGCCGAAGTGCTCGAACCACGCCCCTTCGTTCACCATGTGCTTGAAGACTTCCGTTGAGGCATGGGCCGCCTGGCGCAACATCGAGCCGCCGGGAAGCTGCCGGAGGAGTTCCTTCGCGCTCTTCTTGAAATCGGTATAGCGCTGCGACAGACGGACGCGATCAAAGTACCCGGCGATCGCACCCTGCGGCTTGCTGATCGACATCCCGTTGTCGTTGAGAATGACGAGGAACTGCCGCTTGAGCGTCCCGGCGCCGTTCAACCCTTCCATCGCCACACCGTTCACGATCGATGCATCACCGATCAGCGTCACCACCCGTCGCCCATCGGGCACCTTGGAAGGGTCGTACCCCTCACCGTTGAGCGAATCCCCGCGGGCCATGCCCACTGCCGTCGAAATGCCCGTCCCCGCGTGGCCCACGCTGAAGAGGTCAAACTTCGACTCCCGGGGCTCCGGGAACCCGGCCATACCCGCGCTCGTGCGCAGCCCTGCCAGCATCGGCAATCGGCCCGTCAGCAACTTGTGCGGATAGCACTGATGCCCAACATCAAAGAGCAGGCGATCGTGCCCGAAGTCAAAGACATAGTGCAGCGCGATGGTCAACTCGACCACGCCAAGGTTGGGGGCAAGGTGCCCGCCCGAGCGTGAGATCTGGTGGCAGATCGCCTCGCGAATCTCCTGCGCCACCTGGGGCAACTGGTCGACCGAAAGCCGTTTCAGATCAGCGGGCGTGTGGATGGTGGAGAGGAGCGTGGGCATTGGAGCGTCAAGGGTCCGAAGGCGTCCGAAAACTCGACGCCCCAAGGTATCAATTCTTCCTGAAACTTCTGACTCTCAACAGTATGGCCCCGCCGTGCGGCAAGTTCGGTTCCTTTGCTGTACGAACACATCGTTCTGCGCGGGGCTGGCCGGCGCGGCATGCTTCCGCGCCAGGTAACAGGAAGAAAAAAAAAGGCCCCTTCCAGCGGAAGGGGCCTTTGGGTTCTACTTCCCGTTCGGCTGCGGAGCCGGCAGCCGCGGTTGGTTACTTGGCAAGGTCGGCGAGGGCCGCCACGGCCTTGACCCAGGAATCGCCACCGGCCTCGGCGGCTTCGCCTGCGGTGATGGCCTTGTCCTCAACCTCTTTGCTCATCTTGCCGCCGGCCATGCAGGCGGAGACGAGTGCCTCCACGCCGGAGGTGATCACGTTGCGGGCCTGTGCGTTCTCGGCACCGGACTTGTACCCATCGGCCTTGCCCGCGAGCGCCTTGGCGGCCTCGACGACCTTGGCTTTGGGCAGGTCCTTGCTCTTGAACTCGGTGTACATCGCCGCGGCATCATCGCTGCCGAACGAGGCCTTCACGATGGCCTTGCCTTCCGCGAAGACCTTGGCGATCTGCTCCGGCACGCTGCCCTTGGCGGCCGTAGCCGCGGAGGCGAGCTGCCCGATGGCCCAGAGCTTGGCCTTCTGGGTGTCGCCGGGCTGCTCATCCCAGTGGATCTTCCAGTCGGGGTTGTACTTGTAGTTGTTGTAGAAGTACATCTCGAAGCTGAGCGCGGGGTGACCGGCCTTGATCAGGTCGGGCTCGATCTGAAGGTGGCAGCCGACGCAGTTGTCAGCCCGAACGGAGAGGTTCCGCGTGTCGATCAGCCCCCACTTGGTCTCCATGTCCTTGGCGCTGGCGGTCTCGCGCTGCTTGTCGGTCCAGCCCTTTTCCTTGTGTGGGTCAAGCCACTTCTCGCTCGCCCCGTGGCAGGATTCACAGCCGACGGCGTTCGCCAAGGCGTCCTTGCCGAACTTGGGCCCCTTCTTCTCGACGGGCATGCCGTGGCACGACACACACCGCGCATCCGTGGTGGCGTCGCCGATCTTCAGGGCCTCGGCGATCTTCTTGGACTTGCTGTTGGCGAGCGACTTGCCCGCCTTGGCGTGCGGGTCGCCTTCCTTCCAGAGGGTGAACTCGTCGCCGATCATCTGCCCGCTGTGCTTCTCGGCCGCGCCGTCGTGACACCCTGAGCCAAGGCACGCCTGGTTGCCCATGTACATCATGGTCGCGTTCAGGCGCGGCTTGTGCGGCTCCATGGTCTCGAACATCTCGGGGGCCGTCGCCGGCGCATTGCCCGCGGCGGCCAGACCGATCACCGCGGCCGTCAGGGCCGTACCCGTCAGCCATGCCGTGGTCCAGGCAAAGCCGCGTTGTGAAACTGATTTCATCGCAAAGTCCTTCTCTGTTGTTGACTCGATCGTTCGTATGACTCGTGACCGCCGGCCCGGGTGCAGGACCCGGCACATCTACCCACCGGCGACGCTATTGCACCAAGAAACCCACCGACTGTCAAGGATCGAAACGACCTTCCCGGAGGGCTCGACTGTCGAGTCTCCAGGGCGGTCTGGTCCCATGTTGATCGGCTTCGCCCACCGGAACCCCCCAGATTCATCCAGAACGAACTCTGGCACTTGCACGCGCGGGCCGCTTTCGGTAGTCTTTCCGCGTTCCCTGCCACCGTTCTGGAACCGCTTTCGGGTCCTTGACGGCCTTTCACGTTGCCCCATTCCACCGAACCTTTACCTTCAAGTTCGGGCCCTGGGAGGGCCACATGGATAGCAACACCCCACCCCCCGGCAATACACCCCCTCCTCCGAACCCTCCGGAAAAACCCCCAGCGCCAGCGGGGCCAGCCCCCGCGCCCGGCCCGGCAGCGGCTGCACCGGCTCCTGCTGTTCCGGCTCCGGCGGGACCCGCACCGGCTGGTGCGCCGAAGCCCGCAGTGCCTGCCCCCGCTGCAGCACCAAGGCCAGCAGCGCCAGCGAAAGTCATCACGCGCGGCTCGATGTTCTGGGATGAAACCCGCGGCACCGGCGTGTTCATGAACGCCGACGACGCGCGGAAGTACCCCATCTTCACCGACATTGTCGGCCAGTTCGCCATGCTGCCCGACACTGCAGCGATTCGGAAGTTCAAGGCCGGAGAAGTCATCTGCTACGAGGGTGAGGGCGGAACCACGGCGTTTTACGTTGCCGAAGGTGAGGTCGAGGTTTCGATCCGTGGCTCAAGCACTCGGACCAGCAAGCGATCGGGTGGTCTGCTTGCGATGGTCGGCAATCTTCTCGGCCAGCGCAAAGTCCAGTCGAACGCCAGCCACAAGGCCGATGCCCTGGTGCCGATCGACGCGTCGGTTGACCTGAAGTACGGCAAGCGCATCGCCACGATGAAGTCGGGGGAGGTCTTCGGCGAGATGTCGTGCTTGAGCCGGGCCCCGCGCTCGGCGACCATCATCGCCAAGACCGACTGCACGCTCATCGAGTTCATCCGTGTGCTGTATGAGCGGCTGAGCACGTCCAAGTCCTTCAAGACCCAGGCGGAGAAGAACTACCGCGAACGGGCGATGGGCGGCCATCTGCGCAACGTGCCGGTGTTTGACGGGCTTCCCGACGAGGCCATCGCCCGCCTCTGCCAGACGTGCGACCTTGTGAGCTTTGAACCGGGTCAGTCGATCATCAAGGAGGGTGACGCGGCGGACGCGATGTATGTCATCCGCCTTGGCCAGGTGCGTGTGAGCAAGAAGATGCCCGGGGGCGACCTGACGGTGGCTTACCTGACCAAGGGCGATTGCTTCGGCGAGATCGGCATGCTCAAGGCGAGCCCGCGCACGACCAGTTGCGAGGCGTATAGCCATCCGCCAAGCGTCGAAGGCACGGCCCGCGAGGATTACAAGGCCAAGGCGACCAAGGTCGAGCTCGTGAAGGTCAAGAAGGCGGAGTTTGACTGGCTCGTGCGCGAGTATCCCTCCGTCAAGGACAAACTGGAACGGCTCGCCGAGGAGCGCACGGTCTTCACGCAGGAGGCCGGCCGCCACCTTGAAAGCCGCAAAGTTCCAAGACGGGTCGAGGACCTCGGCCTGCTCCAAGGGCAAGGCCTGCTGCTGATCGATCTTGAGAAATGCACCCGCTGCGACCAGTGTGTTCAGGCGTGCGTCTCCAGCCATGACGACGGCGTGACACGTCTCGTTCGCGAAGGACCGCGCTACGACAAGTATCTCGTCCCCAGCCGCTGCCGCATGTGCATGGACCCGGTCTGCATGATCGGGTGCCCGGTGTCGAGCATCCGCCGCACCAAGGACCTCTCGATGGTCATCGAGGACTGGTGCATCGGCTGCGAGATCTGCGCCAAGCAGTGCCCGTACAACTCGATCCAGATGCACAAGGTCAAGGAGCTCGAGAACACGGAGCCCGAGGAGAGGCCACCCCTCCCCGCTGGCGCGGCCGCCCCGCCCGTGCGTGAGGACCGCGCAGTCGTGTGCGACCAGTGTGCCACTCTTCCGCAGGGACCCTCCTGCGTCTACGCCTGCCCCCACGACGCCGCCTTCCGCGTCAACGCCCGCGAGTTCTTCCAACTGACCTTTGAAGGCGCCGCCGCCATCCGCGCCTGAAACCAACGCGACTCCCACAGAGCCCCCCATGCTCCTCGACAAGTCTCAAAAGCCCTGGATCATCGCCGTCTGCCTCTTCGCCCTCGTGGCGACTGCGGCATACTTCATCGATGCCGCCAACCGTCCTGAGCACATCGCCGGTGGGTCGACCGCGGTCGGCCTCACGCTCGGCGTCGTGGCCTACGTCTTCATGTGGTTCTGCGCCGCGCTCGGCCTCAAGCGCCGCATCCCGCATTGGCGTCTCGGCAAAGCGCAAACCTGGCTCCGCGGACACGTCTGGCTCGGGCTGCTCATCAGCGTGCTGGTTGTTCTGCACTCGGGCTTCTCCTTCCGCACCGTCGGCTGGGGCTCGCTCTCGCTGTGGATCATGCTCGCCGTGGTCACCATCTCGGGCGTCATCGGCATCTTCATCCAGCAGACCATCCCACGGATCCTCTGGGCCGCGCTCCGGTCGCCCCGCGCGGCCAGCCGCGATCCGGTCTATCGACCGAGCATGAACCCAGAGAGCCCGGCCCAGCAGATCAAGGAGATGCTGGCCGACTGTGAAGAACGGGCCCGGCTGCTCGCGGGTCGCTTCTCCGGCAAGTACCTTGCTCCGGTCGCCGTCCCTCCGCCGGACAGGATGAAGGAGACCGACGCGGCGCAGTTTGACTTCAGCGAGCCCTGCCCGCCCATGCCTCCTCCGGCACCACCGGTCGCTACGGCCCCTGCCGTGCCTGCACCGGCTGCCGCCGCGCCCAAGCCAGCCGTGCCAGCAGCACCTGCCACCGCAGCGACTCCCGCAGCAACGCCCGCAGCGCCCGCACCCGTGGCTGCTGCCGGTTCGCCGGTTCCGCCCAAGCCAGCAGCGCCCGCGCCTTCTCCAGCCCCCGCCCCGGCTCCTGCACCGTCAACTGCTCCTGCCGCTGCTCCGGCAGCGGGTGCCGCCGTTGCCACCGCCGCCGCGGCACCACCCAAGCCAGCGACGCCTGTCCCGGCCGCGGCTGCCGCACCCAAGCCCCCACCGCCGCCTCCAGCGCCCAAAGCCCCGCAGGGTGCGGAGCCCATTCGTCAGTTCTACCTGAACGTCGCCGCGCCCTTCTTCGCCAACAAGGGGGGCTTCCAGCTCCTCAACGAAACAAGTTCCGGTTCGGTGTTTGAAGCCCTGCGGACCGCCTGCCCGACGCATCTTCATGCGGGCATCGATGACCTTGAGGAACTCGCCGACCGCCGTCGCATGCTCATGCGGCAGCGCCGCTGGATGCGCGTGCTGCACGGATGGTTGATCATCCATGTCCCTGTCTCCTGGGCCTTCATTGTCGCTGTGGCCATCCACGCGGTCTATTCGCTCATGTACTGGGGCAAAGCACACTGATCTGCTCTCGCTCCTGACGGACCATGACATTCACCGTTCCTGATTCTGTTCCTGACCTGCTCACGACTTGCGCCCCGAACCGTTGAGGTTCTCCCCATGCCCGAAACACGCTTCATCTACGAACGCATCGACCTCCGCTATGTGCGCAAGCGCCACTGGCCCATCTCATGGACCTGGTCGCTGAGCATCCTCTGCTGTGCTGGCGTCCTCCTCGGGGGCATCGGCATCGAAGGGTTCAAGCGCGCTGGCAACGTCTATGCCCATGCCATCTATTCCTCCGGCCCCCTCACACGGGCCCACTCCATGTTCGCCGATGACTGCGCGCAGTGCCACGCCCCTGACCCCGACTCAAGTGGCTTCTGGCTCCCGGTGCAGGATGAACTCTGCCTGAAGTGCCATGACACGGTGGCGACCACGCACGTGCCGACCGTCACCGGCGAGGCCGTGCAGAGCAAGTTTGACGGCAAGCCGCGGGTCGTGAAGGGGCTGGGGACGGACCTTCGCATGTCGAGCAACTGCGGCTCCTGCCACATCGAGCACAAGGGTCGCGATCATGACCTGAACAAGATCGATGACACGGTCTGCACCCGTTGCCACACGAACCTCGAGCGCGATGGCTATTCCAAGACCGGCACCGGCGCGATGGCCGGTTGCACCCGCGTGGACTATGACCTCCTCGGGCGCCCGCTGCCCATCCTGGACACAGGAGCCCGCCAGTGAAGAGCTCCTTCAACATCACAAAGTCCTCCCGCCGCGCCCGGCCCGGCTTCGCGTTTGCCGCCGCCCCGGCGATGCTCATCGGGGGCGCGATCGCGGCCCTCGCTACGGCTTTGGCCGTCGCACCCCCGTCCGCGACCGATCCGGCGCCGGATGCAAGCGGTCAGCGCCCCACCAAGATCCGCAATGTCCGCAACTTCGCGGACCGCGCTGGCCATGACGAATGGTTTGCGCTGCGCCCTGTGCTTGACGCGTCCGGAAAGCCCCAGAAGGACCAGGCGCGGGTCTCCAAACGCCCGGTGGATCGCACCCGCACGCCCCACGACACCACCCCGATCGACTTCAAGCACTCGCTTCACTTCAACAGCGGCGGCGTGGCCGATCGGCTCAAGGCCATGAAGGAAGGGAAGACGCAGGCCCTCTCCGACACCGGTCGCCTCGTCCACATCGAGTTCGCCAAGAACGCCGATGGCAAAGACATCCACGCCATGGCCTGCACGTACTGCCATGAGTCGGACGATGCCGGCCGCTACATGAAGTCCGTGCGTTTTGACATTCACTGCGCCGATTGCCACACCCATGAGCTTGGCGTCGTGAACGCGGCCGAGGTCAAGGACGAGGGCAAGACCACCTCCGAGCTGAAACTCTCCAAGGCCGGCATGACGAGCGCCCTCAAGGAACTCGCCATCCCGCCCCAGGCGATCCCCCACGGAGACCCAAAAGAGATCGCAGCGCTCGTCGAGAAGCAGATCGGCCAGTGGGCTCTTTCGTCCCCGCCGGTCATCGACGCTGAGAAGTTCAAAGCCCTGAAGGAAGCCAAGCCCGCCGAGGAAGAGGAGAAGCCCAAGTCCGGCCGCGGCCGACGCTCCGCCGAGCCCGCCGCCGAAGCCCCCAAGGAAGAGGCCCCCAAGACCGAAGACCCGCCCGCGACAAGCCGACGACGCGGCTCAACCACCGAAGCCGCGCCCGCAGGTCCGAAGCCCCCGCCGAAGATCGTGGACATCTTTGAGAACGCCGCGGGCGTCCTGGCCTGGCGCGACACCGTGCGCGACAAGGCGATGGCCGAGATCGGCAAGGGGTGCGCCCGTTGCCACACCACGCTCGATGTCAACGACATCAAGCCCGGCTTTGAGATCAGCCCGCAGAAAATCCCGGAGGTCTGGCTCCCGCGATCGGTCTTCAGCCATTCCTCGCACATCATGGTGGCCTGCACGGAGTGCCACGAACTCGCGCACGTCCCGGCCCCCAAGGGGGATGATGAGAAGGCCGCCGCGTTCTACGAATGGGCCAACGAGACGGCACGCGTCATGCTCCCGGGCATCGACTCTTGCCGCCAGTGCCACACGCCCGAGATCGAGACGGGTTCCACCGGCGCGCCGAGCGACTGTGTGCTCTGCCACACGTATCACGCCAAGATCCCTTCGAGCGTCCAGGGGCGGCAGACCATCAAGGACATGCTGCACGGTGGCCGGGCCGCGGTTGTGCCCGCCAAGCAGGAGGGTGGCAAGACCACGCCATCGGCAACGCCCGGTCCCAAGTCTGAAGCGAAGCCGGAAGAAAAGCCCGCCGCCGGTCACTGAACCGGGTGTGTGCTCTTCGTTGGACTCGCTATCGCGCCAAGCACGCGCGCCAAGATCGCGGGCTCGTCCTCGATCCGGATGGCGAGCGGCAGCGCGTGCAGCACCAAGCGGCTCAGACCCTGCGCACCTTGCACCGTTGGCCAGTCCTTCCCGGTGGTGATGCCCATCGTCGCCCCGGAGCGCGCTGCAGCTTGCTCGATGGCCCGCAGCCGGGCTGCGGTGTAGACGGCGTGGTCCTCAAAGACGAACGACTCGACAATCTCGGCCCGGGTGGCGACGGCGTTCAGGAAGGGCTGGGGGTTCCCGATGCCGCAGAAGACCACCACTCTCGGCCGGGCCGCCCCGAGGGGGGAGAGGTCGGTCTCGTGCTGCGCGGTGGTGACCAATGCGGACGGCGCAAGGGCCATCGCCCGGGCGAGCATCCGGGCCCGCGCGCCGGGCTCGACGGATTCGGCGTGGGTCAGGATCACGACCCCCGCCCGACGGAGTGACTCCGGCGGTTCGCGCAACCACCCGGCCGGGAGCAACCGATCAGCAAAGACGTCGCGTGTTGCGTCAAGGAGGACGATGTCGAGATCACGGGCCAGTTGCCGATGCTGGAAGCCGTCATCGAGCACCACGCAATCAACGGCTCGCCCCTCGCGGCGCCCGAGGGCGATGACCTCCCGGGCATGGGCGAGCCGATCGGCCCCCACCGCGAGCGGAACCCGCTGCAGCCGGGCCCGGTACTCCGCCGCTTCGTCGGAGTGTGCGCCCTGTGCGCCCCCCTTGTACCCGCGCATGGCGATCAACGGATGGTGACCTGCTTCAAGCAGCCGCTCAATGAGCCATGCCACGGTTGGAGTCTTGCCCGTGCCACCCACGGAGAGATTCCCCACGCTGATCACCGGCACTGGGAGCGCGCGGACACCCGTGCCACGATCAAACCGAGCGTTGCGCCGAGCCATGACAGCCCCATAGAAGGGCGCGATCAGGCCGCCGAGGGCGCGACCGAACGGGCCGCCGCCGAGCGGTCCAGCGCGTTGCGACTCGCCAGCGCTCACGAACGCGGCTCCCCACCCGCCGCACGCTCAGTCGGCCCAAGACCTGCACCCACACCGACGACCCCCAGCGCCTCCGCTTCGGAGCGGCGAAGATCCGCCCGGGCCCGGGTGTGCAGCCGCAGGTTGTTGGCAACGTCGATCAGGGCCACCGCAATGATCAGGCCGAGGATCGCCATCACTGCCATCCATGCAAGCACGAAAGCCCGCTTGTCGGCAGGGGGGACCACCGCGCCGGCGTACGCCAACATGGGTGCAAGCACGAGCATGAGCAGCCCACCGGCGGTGCGGATGCGGCGCCGGCTGGCGGGAATGTCCAGCCGATAGAGCGCGAGCACGTGGCCCGCGATGAAGAGCATCGCCCCGGCGCAGAGCGGGAGCGCCAGCCACGGAGTGATGAGGGTGGCGAGCGTCATGCGGCCCCCTGCGCTGCGCTCATGCCGGCATCGGTCCGCCCCACGCCGGCGCGGCGGAGCATGGGCTCCACGCGGGCCATCGGCAGCCCCATGACGGTGGTCGGGTCGCCCTCGCAGGTGATGGGCCAACCGGCGCTCTGTCGCTCCGCCAGGTTGTACGCCCCCGCTTTGCCCGTCCATCCGCCACCGGCGATGTACTCGTCGATCATCCGGTCCGTGATCGCCCCGACCCGGACCGTGGTGCGGTCGGCATCGATTGTTCGAGTGAAGCCCGCGCTGTCACTGACGAGCGCGTAGCCCGTGATCACCTCGTGCGTCCCGGCCCGGAGGGCCTCGATGATCTCGCGCGCACTTTCTGCAGAAGCCGCCTTGCCGATCAGGCGCGGGCCCTTGGCGACCACCGTGTCGGCGCCGAGGACGGCCAGCACACCCGCTTCGCCGCTGCGCCGCAGGGTCGCCATGGCGGAGCGCGCCTTGAGCGCGGCGAGGGCCGCGACCCACTCTGCAGGTCCCACTCGACCGCGACGCAGATGGTCATCCTCAAACCCCGGCAGGGTGCAGGTGAAGACAACGCCCGCCGCATGCAGGAGCTCGCGCCGCCGGGGCGACTGGCTCGCCAAGAAGAGCCGGGCGGCGGAGTCGGCGCGCCGCGGCGACGTCGCGCCACGCTCGTCGTGCCCGTCGCGGGATGTGGCTGTACCCTGCATTGGAAGGCCCGTCATGGTATCGACCTGCGCCAGCCCTCCCCGCCAGACGAACCACCCCGTGGAGCGCCGCATGATCGCCATCCTCCTCCAGGCCGATTCCGCGTGGGAAGACCGTGCCGAGAACTACGCCCGCGTGGCCGCGATGCTCGACGCCGCGGCCCCGCCCGCAGGGTCGCTGGTCGTGCTCCCCGAGCTCTTTGATACCGGCTTCTCATTCAACCTGGCGCGGACTGCGGACGGTGACGGAGCGACACTCTCGTTCCTTCGCGAGACGGCGCGGCGCCACCGAATCACCCTGCATGGCTCGCGGAGCGTGATCGGCCCTGACCAGCGCGGCCGCAACCGCGCGACCATCTGCGGGCCGGAGGGGACGGTGCTGTGCGAGTATGACAAGATCCATCCCTTTTCGTTCGGCCGCGAGCCGGAGTTCTTCACGGGCGGCGATTCCGTGCTCACGTATCGCGGGGATGACGGGACGGATTCCACCATCGTCTGCCCGGCGATCTGCTACGACCTGCGCTTTCCTGAACTCTTCCGGCGCGGCCTGCAGATGGGGGCGGAGGTCTTTGCCCTCGGGGCCAACTGGCCCGCGCCCAGGGCCCTGCACCGCCGGGCCCTGCTGCTCGCGCGGGCCATCGAGAATCAGGCCTTTGTCCTGGGCGTGAACCGGGCCGGGGCCGACCCCCACCTGACCTACTCCGGCGAGAGTGTGGCCTTCGGCCCGCGGGGCGAGACCCTTGCCGAACTCGGTGATGGGCCGATCGCGCAGTCCGTGAGCATCGACCTTGCCGACCTGCGCGAATGGCGGGCCCGGTTCCCCGCGTGGCGCGATGCTCGGTTGCTCAGCCCTTGCTGACACCCGCGAGGGCCGAGCCCATGCGGGCGACATCCTCCACCAGCCCCGTCAGCCGGGTCACGATCTCCGCATCGGTAATGGCCCCCGCGTCGATCCCCTTCCCCGCCACATACACATACCGCGGCACAATCACGCAGCGAAAGTCGAGCATCAGCGCGTTGGCCAACTGCAAGGGCGCGGTGTACGCCATGCCACCCCCCGCGGCAGCCGCGAGCCCGACGACCTTGCCGGTGAAGGCCTTGCCGACGAGTTCGATCACGTTCTTGGCGCTCGCGGCAACGGAGTAGTTGTAGATCGGAACGCACATGATCACGCTGCTGGCGCCGGCCACTTTCGCGGCGAGCGGCGCGACGGCGGGGTGCCCATATGCTGCGGCTCCGTCGCAGAGGGGGAGGTTCAGCGGGGCGATGTCCACGACTTCCGCCGCGATTCCCTTGCTCTGCGCGATTCGGCCGGCCT
>JBQTIJ010000407.1:0-5708 GCA_052388255.1 Phycisphaerales bacterium | reverse complement strand
GCGCCGCGAGGAGGGCCTCGCAGCCGCCTACACCAACGCCGGCGCGGCTCTTGCGGATGCCGGGCAGGATGCGCTCGCCATCCCGCTCCTGCAGACCTCGCTCGGCCTTGAGGCGACCCCGAAGACCCGCGCCAATCTCGCGTTCTCGATGTTCCGCACCGGCAAGACCTCCGAGGCCATCGCCCACCTCCGCCTTGCCATCAACCAGCGCAAGGGCGACGCCCGGCTTCACTTCGCCCTCGGCACCGCGCTCGCCGAAACTGGTGACCTCTCCGGCTCACTCAGCAACCTCAGCGAAGCCGTCCGACTTGCGCCCCAGGACTTTGACGCCCGCGTCAACCACTTCAACGTCCTGCTCGCGCTCGGCATGTGGGGCCCCGGGATCGCCGCCATGGACGATGCCATCGCCCGCTTCCCGCGCGAAATCCTCCTTCAGAGCACCCTCGCCTACACCCTTGCCACCTGCCCCGATGCGACCGCTCGCAACCCCTCTCGGGCCGTCGCCCTTGCGGAGGCCTGCGCCGCCGCGACAGCGGGGCAGAACCCCGAGATCCTCGACATTCTTGCCGCGAGTTACGCCGCTGCGGGTCGGCATGCTGAGGCCGTCAGCACCGCCACCCGAGGCATCGCCGCGGCCCGCGCACTGAAAGTCGAGGACCTCGCCCAAGAACTTGAGCGTCGCCGAGATCTTTATCAAAGTGGCAAGGCCCTTCACGAGGCCGCGCCCGGGCCTGCATCAGCCCCCGCGCCGCCGCCGCGATAGCCACGCCCCGCCGAGCGCCATCAGGCACCCTGTCCCCGGCGTCGGCACGGTCGCGAAGGAATACTGCACCATCCCGTCGAGCGTGATTCCTGAACCAAGGAACGTCACCTCTGACAACCCGTCATCATTGAAGAGCGTCACCTGCGTCGTCACCAGCAGGGGAATCTCCGTCTCCGCCACGCCGTTGAAGTGCTCGAGCGTGGGGCCATTCGACCACGAGGCCAGCCCGGTCGCCATCGCGGGCGGGAAGTATGGCCGCGTGGACATCCCCTCCGTGAGACCAAAGGGTGCTGCCAATGACACCAACTCGATATGCAGGGGCCGATCCAGCCCGCTTTCGAGTGCCGCCGCCGCAGCGTCATACCCCGGGGGCTCGATCGACACAATCTGGCGCAGTTCGATGCCGGTGTAGGAAGCCGGGCCCGCCCCTTCCGGGCGAGCGACGAGCACCGATTGGCTGCCGGCGCTGCTCGCCATGACGGTGATGTTGAAGACCCGCGACCCGATGAACCCTTCCGGCCGCGGATACTGCGGGACGGTGATCGTGCTCCCTGCCGAAAGGGGGACCGGGACGAGGATGGGCGACGCGAAGGGGAAATCGATCTGCAGCCCACCCTCCTGAGCGGAGGCCGTTGACGCGGCGCACACCAACCCTGCGGCACTGGCGACCCCGGCAAGCACCGGTCCCCACGCACCCCGGCCAGATGTTCCGTTTGTAGTCATGGCTGCACACTGTCCCCGTAACCCGACCCCAACAGGATACCTGACCGTTGCTCGATCTGCCAGAGCTTTTCGCAACCGGCATCCTCAAGGTTGCCCCCTTCTTTGGGGACTTCCCGTTCCCTAAGCGTTCTCACTTCGGGCGTTTGCCCTTCCCGGCTTTCACGTTTCCTTCTTGCGGCTTTGGGCCCCGATCCGTGAGCCGGAACACAAACCGCAGCCCCGACCAGGTCTGATCGATCGCGCAGACTTTGTTGTCAACCAGCCCTCCCTCAAGCCCGAAACCCCGGACCACGTCCTCCGTGAGGTCGGTGGCCACACCAGAGGCCTTCTTGGGCCAGGCGATCCAAAGGCCCCCCGCGGGTTGAAGCACGCCCTTGAGCCGGGCAAACTCGTCCCGGAACACGGCCGCCCGGCCAAAGAACGCCACCACGACATCGACCTTCCCCGTGATCTTCGCCGTTCGCCGGACGGACACCCCCGGCGGCATCCCCTCAAGGGTGTCCTCAAACCCGGGCGGCGCACCTATCAGATAGACCTGGTGGCCCTCTTTGATGCCGAGTTTCCTGGCGAGCGGAGTCCCTGAGTATCCAGCGCTCATACGCATCACCTACCTTCGGTTCTGCCACAGGACGATACAGCGTACCGCCCCGATCCGCCCTTTGCCCGCGTCTGCCGGAGACCATCTCATGCCCTCCTTGGTCGCCACGCTCGCCTCATACACGCCCGCCCACATCGTCTCCTCTGCCCCTGCCGCCGGGACCGCGACCCCCAAACCCACACGCGAGACCTTTGAAGGGGCTGTCCTCTTCGCGGATATCTCCGGCTTCACCGCCCTTACCGAGCGTCTCGCCGCCCGTGGCATCGCAGGGTCTGAAGACCTCACCCGCTTGCTCAACGGATACCTCGGGCAACTTGTGGATGAAGTCCTCGACGCGGGGGGCGACATCGTCAAGTTCGCTGGCGATGCCCTGCTCGCCATCTGGCCTGCCCGGCCGGACCTTGGCCCCGCCGTCCATCGCGCCGCGGCTTGCGCTGCCCGTGTTCAGGCCCGCCTGCACAACCAGTCCGTCGCGCCCGATGTCACGCTCTCGCTCAAACTCGCGATCGGGGCCGGCCCGATCACCTGCTTCACCCTCGGCGGCATCTTCGGCCGCTTTGAGTTCGTCGTCACTGGCGGGCCCCTGCGCCAATGCGGGCTGGGCAACGACCTCGCGCGGCCCGGCCAGGTTGTCGTGAGCGGCGAGGCATGGTCGCTCCTCCAGGGCCACGCTTCGGCCGCACCCCTTGAGGGTGGAGCGGTCCTGCTTCAGAGCGTTTCGCCTCCGGCGGCAACGCGGACTGCGAACCCCGCTACCTTGACCCCGGCCTCCACCGCCGCCCCGCTGCTACGGGCCTTCATCCCCGCCGCAATCCGCTCTCGCCTTGATGCCGGGCAGTCGGACTGGCTCGGCGAACTCCGGCGCGTCAGCGTCATCTTCCTGAACCTCCCCGGGCTCACCCATGAGACGACGCTCGAACGGGCTCAGGAGATCATGACGACCCTCCAGCAGAATCTCTACCGATTTGAAGGGAGCATCAACAAGATCAGCGTGGACGACAAGGGCGCATCACTGGTCGCCGCGCTCGGCCTCCCGCCACTCGCCCACGAGGATGACCCCGACCGTGCCTCTCTCGCCGCGCTCGCCATGCAGGGCGCGCTCGCCCGGCTGGGCGTTGAATCGGCCGCGGGTGTCACCACCGGCGTGGCGTTCTGCGGCACTGTCGGCAGCGAGCGGCGGCGCGAGTACACCCTGATGGGCGACGTCGTGAACCTTGCCGCCCGGCTCATGCAGCACGCCCGAACGAGCGCACTCCCCGTCATTGCCGATGCAGCGACCAGGACCGCCGCGGGCGATCGCATCGACTTCGTCTCCCTTCCTGAGGTCCGGGTCAAGGGCAAGGCGGGTGCCATCACCATCGCCCGGCCCACCGGTCTGCGCGAGATTGCCGCCGATAGCGCGGGCGAGGAAGCGGGCCCGCCCGCGGCTCCCATCGTCGAGCGTGACCGCGAGCGGGCCTTGCTCCGCGAACGCCTGAGCGCGCTGGCGGAGAACGGCACCGGGTCGTGGATCCACTTTGAAGGGGACGCGGGGATCGGTAAATCCGCCCTCATCGCCGATGGCGCGACCAAGGCCCGCGCCGCCGGTGTCCGTGCCCTTGTGGGCGGTGGCGATTCGGTCGAATCGAGCACGCCCTACTTCGCTTGGCGTCGCCCCCTTGCCGCGCTCTTTGGCATCACGGGTGCAGCCAAGACCTCCGCCCCCACGCTGGTGCTCGGTCGCCTGCCCGCGGATGAGCGCGTCCTCGCCCATGCCCCCCTGCTTGGCCCCGTGCTCGGGATCCCCTGGGAGGACAACGAACTCACCGCGCCCCTCGCCGGGCAGGCCCGCGCAAACGCCACCGGTGCGCTCGTCGCCCGCGTTCTGGCCGTCGCGGCGATGGCCAGGCCCCTCGCCATCGTGCTTGAAGACCTCCACTGGTTCGACGGCGGATCGCACGCGCTTCTGCGTGCCGTGGCGGAGCAGGTGAAGAACGCCGTGCTCATCACCACCTCCCGGCCCGTCCCCGCGCCGGTCCCGCCCGATTACGCCGCGACTTTGGCCGCGCCGGGGATCGAGAACCACCCCCTCGGCCGGATGTCCGAGGGGGCCGTGCTCACTCTCGCGGCTCGCCGCATCGGGGCGGGCGCGCTCCCGCCGGCCATCGCCGACCTGATCCGTACCCGCGCCGATGGCAACCCCTTCTTCGCGGAGGAACTCGCGCTCGCCATGCGCGACCGGGCCCTTGTGGAGGTCGCTGCGGGCGTCTGCACGGTCGCGCCGGGGGCGGGTGACCCCGCGGGCTGGGCCATTCCCACCACGGTGCAAGGCGTCATCCTCTCGCGCATCGATCGACTCGCCCCCCAGCAGCAACTCACGCTCAAGGTCGCTTCCGTCGTCGGGCATGTCTTCCGCTTCCGGACACTGCTCGAGGTCCACCCGGTGGGGGCGGATGCTGCGGTCGTCGGCCATGAACTCAAGATGCTCGACGGCCTCGATCTCACGCCTCTTGAGCGCCCCGAGCCCGACCTTGCGTATGTCTTCAAGCACATCACCACGCAGGAGGTCGCGTACGAGCTCCTCCCCTTCGAGCAGCGTCGCACCCTCCATCGCGCCGTCGCTGAGTGGTTTGAACAGACCCACGCCGGGGAGCTCTTCCGGTTCTACCCCCTTCTTGCCCACCACTGGACCCGTGCCGTCGATGATCGCACCCCCGACGAAGGGACGCTCCGCAAGGCCGTGGACTACCACCGCCTCGCGGGCGACCAGGCCGCCCGCGCCTTCATGAATGCCGAGGCCATCCGCGCGTATGAAGCCGCTCTCGGCGAGGTCGGGCGGCTCCCCCCCGGGTCAGCACGGGACCGGCTTGAACTCTCGATCGCGCTCCCCCTCGGTGCTGTGCTCATCGCAACCCGCGGCTATGGCGCACCCGCCGTTCTGCAAACCTATGCCCGGGCCCGCGCGCTCTGCGAGCACCTCGGCGATGATGCTCTGCTCTTCACCGCCCTGCGCGGCTTGTGGGCGTTTCACATCGGCCGGGCGGAGTTTCACACCGCTCGGGGGTTGGCCGAGCAACTGCTGGGGCTCGCCCTCAAGGGGCCCGACCAGCGCCTCCTTCTTGAAGCCCACCGCACCCTCGGCAACACCGCCTTCTGGCTTGGCGAACTCGATGCCGCCCGCGAGCACATGCAGAGCGGCATCGAGACCTATCACCCGCTCCTGCACACCGGCCTCGCCTTCGAATATGGCCAAGACCCGGATGTCGCCAACCGCGGCATGCAGGGGTGGCCCCTCGCCCTCATGGGCAAGCATGATGAGGCCCTCGCCCGTGGTCAGGAGGCCCTGGCGCGCGGACGCGAACTCAACCATCCGTATTCGCTCGGCTACGCGCTGGTCCACGACACCTGCGTCAAGCAGTACCTTGGCATGGTCGAGGAGGCCGATGCGGGCGCTGACGCGACCATGGCCCTCGCGGGCGAGAAGAACTTCCCCAACTGGCTCCTTGCCGGAATGGCCGTCAAGGGATGGGCGATGGCCAGAAAGGGCCAGCCGGGCCCGGGGGCCGAGCAGGTCAAGATGGTCGTAGGCCTGTGGCGTGGCGTGGGGTCAGAACTCTGTGTGCCGTACTTCCTCACCATGCAGGC
>JBQTIJ010000406.1:0-8144 GCA_052388255.1 Phycisphaerales bacterium | reverse complement strand
GGGCCAAAGCACGCTGGACGAGCTGATCGTGGCGGGCGGGATCGATGCGCGAGAGGGGGCGAAGATCGGCCTCAAGGTTGCCGAAGCGCTCGCCACCCTGCATCGGGCTGGTTGGGTGCATCGGGATGTCAAGCCAGCCAACATCGCGCTGATGGAAGACAGGGTGGCCTTCATTGACTTTGGCGCGGCCGAGCGGATTGGCACCAAGGGCAGGAATGACGACAGAGCACCGGAGGGAACAATAACGTACCTCGCGCCGGAGGTGTTGCAGGAAGTGGCGGTGGGCGGCAGCGGTGTCCCACTCCGCTTTTCGCACGACCGTTTTGCGCTTGGGTGCACGCTTTACCAGCTTCTGACAGGCGGATCGCACCCGTTTGGGATACCTCCACTTGTGAACGAGGAGACCGCGGCATACGAGATGCGCTGCCGCGTCAACGGTTACTCTCACGATCGTCTTGCGGCAAATCTGCTCGGCGGCACTTCTGAAACAGGTCGTTTCCTTGCGGACACGATATCAAACCTTCTCGATAACGACGCGGGCAAACGTCCTGCCGCATCCGATGTGACGGAAGTGCTGGAGAAGGCGCTGGCGGATGCCGGGGTTACTGGTGCCGATCTTTTGCCGGCGTGTTTTCGTGCTGTTCGACTTCCAAGAGCGGACAGTATGGAGCTCGCGTCTCCGGCGGATGAGTACCTTCTTGCTCGACCGGAAGACCAGTTGGTTGGACGGGAAGACGATCTCGGCGCGCTCGACAGTTGGGCATTTTCCCGGGCATCGTCGCCCGTGCTCTGCCTGACGGCTCTCGGGGGTGTTGGCAAGAGCATGTTGACGGCGACGTGGCTTCGAGGGCGATCTGAACAGTTGGTGCGCGATGGGTATGCGACGCCGATCTTCATCAACTGCTATGCATCAAAGCGACTCTCGTTGCCGCACCTTGCGGCGGCTGTACTTGGGCGCGAACGGGCGGAGGTTGAAAGAGAGTGGAGTCAGCAGAGTCTCCGAGAAGGGTTGGTCGATCGGGTTCTGAAGCGTGCTCAAGAGGAGCGGTTGTTCCTCGTCCTGGACGGGATCGAGCGGAACATGCGCGCCTATGCGGGCTCGGAGGACTATGGCTTCGACGAGCCGAATGTCGAGCCGACGGAGGCCGAGGACAACCCCCCGCCATATCAGCGCCGCCTGCCGAGGCAGGATGCCGCGTTCATCGAGCGGTTCGCTGGAGTCGCAACTGAAAGCCGTCTCTTGCTGACTTCGCGGCTGCTGCCAGCCGACTTGCAGGTTGAGCCGCCGAAGCCGACCCTGAAGAATGGGTGTTCAGAACACATCGTCCGTCCACTGCCGGCGGCCGCGGCGTTGAAGCTCTTTGAAATCGTGGTGCGGAAGTCCGCGAAAGGCAAGGCCGAGGGACAGTCTGCGAAGGCCAGGACGGCGCAGAGGGCGGTGGCCCGCCAGCTCCAGAACCGCCTTCGCAAGGTCTTTGCTCAAATCGATGGGCACGGCCTGACTGTTGTGATACTCGCGAAGTGGTATCTCGACGGGATCGCCGAAGGGAAGGGCGCAGAGCGGGCCGCGCGGTTGCTCGATCTGAAACTTGTCACGAAGGAACCGAAGGCCGCGCGGGCGGAAGTGCTCGAGATCGCACTGGAGGATCTCCTTGCGCACGGGACTGCGTTCGCACTTCTGAACCGAGTGTGCGCCGCCGTGGAGCCCATGCTCCGGGATAGAGTGGTTGCGTCGGTTCGCTTGACGAGTCCAGGTCTGCAGTCTCAGGAAGCGAATGAGGTTCTTGATTGGCTGATCCGAAGGGGTGTGATAGGGAGCAACCTGGATGGACTTCTCGATATCCACCCCGTGGTCCGCCGTCTGATCTTTGAGTTGGGCAAGTACCGGGCTGGGAAGTCGCGAGAATCCAAGGCGCATCGATATCTCGTTGATGCCCTCTCCGGTGCTCCCGGCACCGACGACCGGACAGGCCCCGGAGAGCAGCTTCGTGAATGCCGTCGGCGGCTGGATGCGGGCGAGACCGAGGCGGTGTGGCGGACCATCCGGGACCAGATTTGGTCGAAGTTCTGGGGTGTCTCTCAGGGGGGGAGTCCCGCGCTCCTGCCGCTCCTCGACGACCTTTGTCGACAGGGGCGGCAACTCACGTTTCCGCCGCTGGCGCGCCTCGAGGACCAGGCGACGGCACTCAGCCGGCTCGCGATGCTCTGCTCCCAAGCAGGCCAGACCGATCGGGCCAGACGGGCAATGGCGTTGGCCATGGCGGCGTGGCGTTCGCTGGGGCGGCTTGATCTGGTGTTTGACGCTCGGCGCGCGAATCGTTGGGACTCCATCTATAGCGGCGCTATCGCCCGCGCGGTGCGAAGTCTTGAGAGTATTCTCAGTGAAGCACGGTCGAACGGGGAATCGCGCGGCGAGGAGATGGTTCTTGCTTTCGCGTACATGGCAGCGGCGATCGGAAATGACCGCGCCATTCTCGACCTTGAGCTTCAGCTTCGGGGGCGACTGCCGGCGTTGTCGCGATGGTTCCGCCAGACGCTTGCGGAGGGCCTGGCGTACCTCGGCGAGATGGACCGCGCCATGGTGTGGATGGAGGATATTGCCAAGGGGTCGGGCGAGGGCGGACTCGTCCAGGAAATGTGGGAGCGTGTCACGGTTGCAATAGCGGTTGCGGAAGCGGCGCGACCGATTACCATGGCCGAATACACTGTCGCTATCAATAGTTTTGATCTCGCAGAAGAGACGGCGATCAATGAACGCTATGTTGTCGTGGAGTGCTTGGTGCTGGCGTACCGGGCCCGGCTCGCCACGCGCCAGATTGATGACCCGGCGATCCGCACGCGGGGCGAACGGATTGCACTGGCGACGGACGCTCTCGCAAGCTTCTGGAGCCACCGTCACCACGACCGCTATCAAATTCCATTGGTGACGGCGGCCAACGCGCAGGCGGCGCTTTTGGAGATGAGACGTGGCTAAAAAGAATGTCATGCGGCACACCCTCGGACCAAGTAGCGTCCCCGAATGCCATCGCTTGGCGGTGCGTGCGGGTGCGAACGGCACAGTCAGCGGACCGACGAAGGCGCACTCTAAAGTAATCAAGAGCGTCGTTTTCTGGAATGCGCTTCCCCTTCCGGAAGGCGTAAAACGACGCGAAGGAGGACTGATCACGGTCGAGTTCAAGAATGCGGCGACCGCGCTTGTTGCGTATCTGTCGGAGTCGGCTGCGAAGGCGGAGGTGCCGGGGTCGGCGACGGTTGGCTTGGAGAGGGACGCGAAGGTCCAAGATTGGATGAACCAACGGGGGTTGATCCGGGGCTACTGGTGGCTGATAGAGATCATCCGTCTGGCCGCGACTTGCCGGCTACCAGCGAACGATCTGCCCAGCCTCAGTGGGACCCGGGCCGAGGAGATTGCGACCGAGTTGCTGGCGTTCTTGCGGCGCGCCCCTGCCCCGGTTGCGCGGGCAGCCGACGCACTGCTTGCCTGGGGTGACGAAGAGTCGGCGCTGCCAGCATTGCCGATGGACGACAACAAGTGGAAGCACGTGAAGGCGAACCTGCACCGCCTCTCCAAGGCGAAATGGAGTGAACGCGTGGGCGGCGACGCATCGCTGGCTGCGGCGAAGCGGTGGTGGGGGGAACTTCTCGATGCGGCCGAGAAGCGATCAGACCTCCGCTGGCCGGTCTTTGGGTTTCAAGGGCGCGTTGACTGGTCACAGATTGACCTGGTGGATGCTCACGCCTGGGTCACGAGGTGGGGTGCCGATCGCATGGGTGTGCGGTTGGCAGTGTGTACCTTGTCCGCCCTTGCGGCCGAGCGGCAGCCAAAGGCAGCCGACCCGCTTCAGAGCGTTGCCGGAGCCGAGATTCCGCTGTTGTTGGACTGGCTTGAGAGCCGACTTGATTGGGCCAACACTACGGGGTCGGCTCGCAAGTGGTGGGAGGATTTCAAGGTGGCGAATCCTCAGCGACAGCGACTTGTCGCGCGGCTTGCTTTTGAGCTCTTCCGGAGGAAGTCTACAGTTACAAAATTTTTCCTTGCTTACGTATACTCGAACACGGATAACATCCAAGCCAATCTGTCCTTTGGAGATTATACGAAAATCAAGGAGGAGGAGCAGAAGGCGCTGCGCGAGAAGCAGTTGCTCCGTCCAGCTTACGACTTTCTGGATGCTGGCGCAATGATCTGCAAGCACGGAAGGCCGACGGAATCGGCCGAAGTCCTGGCCGAGATGTATGACGAGTTGATGATCCGGGTTCATGCGAATGAACTCGGGTCGGAGCAACGGATGGACTGGGAAGCATACCGGCTTGAGCACAAGGAAGACCCCGCGTGCATAGTGCATCTGGCCATCGAGATCGCGGCTCGTGGCGGGCGATTGAGCGAGTTCCTTCGTGTTGTCAGACGGAGTGATGGGTTGAAAGGACATGTGGAGCGGCGCCCTGTCACGCGCTCTTGGTCGGGCCAGTTGGCGTACTTCGACTACCACACCTTGAAGGTGGCGGAAGAACGCAAGAAGATGCTCACGGAGAAAGAGCGGCAGCGCGTGCAGCACGAGCGGGGGCCCGCCGCGGACGGCCCGCCGACAGAGGGAAGCCCGCCGGGTTCTGGTACGTCGGGGAAAGGCTGAGTGCTGGGGCCGGGAGCTTCATCCGGCACACGATTCGAGTCTGTGGGGACCGGACCACCACCCTATCGCGTGGCAAAGATGGTCAGAAACGGCTTGTACGCGCACAGACAGTTGTTTCGCGTCATCTCTTGTGTTCGCGGCATTCCGCCGCGTGTACTTCGGAGATGCACGATGTGTTATTCGCAGGATCTGCCTCGATCGTTCTATCGTTCTTCCGAAATCCCGGCGCGCCCGGCGCGGGTTGGCCCAGCGATGTTGGTTCGCCTGGCGGGCGAGGCGGAGCTCAGCCGTTCGCGCATGGAGCGCTCCAGTCGTGGGGCCATCACGCTGCCGGCGACCGTTCTGGTCGAAGCGACGCCGGACGGCTCGATGCTGGAGCCGGTCGATGGTGCGGGGATCACGCTGACGGGGGAGCAGGTCAGCCGCCATGCAATCGTGGTGGGGGCTACGGGGTCGGGAAAGACGTACACGGTGGCGTTCCCGTTCGTTGATGCGGTTCTTCGCCAGTGCGGCTCATCAGTGGTCACGTTGAACACCAAGGGCCCGCGGGCGACGGCGGAGCTCTGTGCGGCGGCCCGGGCGGCGGACCCGGCGATAGGGGTCGTGGTACTGGCACCGTTTGACCCTGCGCGGAGCGCCGCCTTCAACCCCGTGCTGGAGGCCCGGGCCGCGGGAACGATCCCGGCGCTCGTGAGCGCACTGGTGGCGAGCGTGCCCAAGGGGAGCGAGGAGACCGGTTTCTGGCAGGCGGTGGCGACCGATACGCTCTCGGCGGTGCTTGAGTGCGAGGAGATCACCTCGCTGGCGCAGGTCTTCGAGCTCTTCAGTTCGCGCGATGTGCTGGAGAGGTTTGCGAAGTCCGTCGCGCCGCGTCACCCCCGTCTGGGCTCGTTCATGACGGATTATTTTGATTCCGGGAGCCACAACGCGCAGACGAACTTTGCCGACATCCGGGCCCGCGTCGCGACGGTGGCGGCATTCGCGCAGCTCCGAGCGGTCTGTTGCGGTGCCCACGAGCTTTCGCCCTCGCGCCTGCTCGCGTCGGGGAAGCGGTTCCTGCTGGTGGTCGAGTGCAACGAATCGGACTTTGCCAGTGCGCGAACGTTCCTGGGGATGTTCATCAATGCGTTCCTCGATGCGGCCGTTCGTTGTGCGGAGGCGTCGGGGGGACGGCTTACCCGCGATGTGGTGCTGGTGCTTGACGAGTTCGCGGGAGTCGGACGGCTGCCGTCGTTCGAGGTGCGGATCAACTCTCTACGCAGCCGCGGCGTCGCCATTGTGGCCCTGGTGCAGTCGGTCGAGCAGGTGGCGCTGGTCTATGGCCCCGCGGCGTCGACCGTGCTGGCGGGGTTTGGAACGATGGTGGCGCTCTGCTCTGGTCTTTCGCAGATTGACCGGGACTACTTCGCGCGGAAGTCGGGCGTCATTCGCGTGCAGGAGACGGTCGAGACCGACACCCTGACCGCCGACGGCGACTGGGAGACCGCGCAACGGACCCGCCGGAACATTGAGCGCACGCTTTTCACGGCCGACGAACTGCTGATCCCGCCGCATCCGGTGTATGGGGGGTTCGCCGTGGTCTTCCGCGTCGATCGGGCCCCGATGCTGGTCCACTTTTGCCCCGCCTGGGAGAACGCGTCGACGCTGGCGGCGATCGAAGCCGCGCCCGCGGACCCTTCGCTGGCCGTTCGCAAGGGGGGACCGTTGCCGGCGGTTGGCGAGGTCGGCAACCTTCCGGCGGTGGTGGCGAAGGCTCAAGGGGAGATCTCCAACACCCAGGGGTTCACGCCCGAGCAGTTGCGGACCCGGCTCGAGGAGGTGAAGAAGGCGATCGGGTGGGAGAAGACCAAGGGCTCGGCCCGGTCCTGGTGGGAGGCGCTTGAGAAGGAGAATGCCAACCGTCTTGGGATTGTCGTGCGGCTGGCGGAGGAACTCTCGGTCCGCAAGTCGAACGTCACCGACTTTTTTCATGCGTTTGTCTATGGGAATTGTGAGAACATTCAGGCCTGCCTGCACTATCTCGACTACACGACCCTGAAGAAGGCCACGCAGAGCCGCAAGGAGTCGGGATCTCCGTAAGGCGGGGAGCTTGACGGCACCCCAGAGCGCGGAGGCGGCGATGGACCAATGAAACGACGGCGGGCCCGTGGGGGCTCGGGGACGATTCGGGCGTCCCCGGGCTCCCCGGTTCGCCATTGGCACTTCATGACCGGTCCGCCCGCGGCGGGCAGCCTCCCCACCGACCGAGCCATCCCCTACCATCGGATCGTCACCCATTCCGGAGCCATCCACCATGACCGTCTCGCGCACCGCTCTCACCGTTCTTGTCGCTTCCGCTGCTCTTGCCGCGGCGGCGTTGACCACTGTGGCTGTTCCGCTGGCCAAGGGGCCGCCGGCGCCGGTCGTCGCCACGCTGAACCTGGAGACGCTGATCGGGGCGCTCACTGAGAAGAACGTGCGCGAGGGGGAGCTCAAGGGCTTCGCCGAGGGGCTGCAGGGGGAGTTGACGACGCTCGGGAACGAGATCTCTGAACTGAACACCAAGATGCCGGCGATGTCGGTTGAGGAGCGGAAGGCGGCAGCGCCGAAGGTGCTCGAGAAGCAGTTCAACGCGAAGGTCAAGAAGGAGCTCTACGAGGCCCTGATCGACCAGCGGCGGGGCGAGATCTTCAAGGGGCTGTACGAGAAGATCACGGCCTCGGCCAAGCGCCTGGCGGACCGCAACGGCTACACAGTGGTCTTTGCGAGCGATGAGGCGGTGAAGGTTCCCAACGGGCCGAGCAACGAGATCGAGCGGACCATCACGCTCAAGCGGTTCATCTATGTGGCGAAGGAACACGACGTCACGCAGGAACTGATCGCCATGATGAACAACGAGTGGGCCGCGGGCGGCAGCGCGGGGGCACCGTCGGGCAAGTGAGGGCGGCCGGTCGCGACGCCCATGTCGAGTCATACCACCGGAACACTGGCCAGGTCCCTGGGCGCGGAACTCCGCGGCCCGGCGGATATCGCCATCACCGGCCCGGCCACGATGGACGTAGCAGGCCCGCAGCACATTACCTTTGTGCGGAGCGAGGAGTACGCGAAGCAGTGGCCCAAGGCCCGGGCAGGGGCGGTGCTGGTCTCTCGCGCGCTCGCGATTGATGAGGTGGCAGGCCGGGCCCTGCTGGTAGTGGCGGATGCCGACCTTGCGCTCATTGAGGTGATACGGATCTTTGAGCCGCCGGCGATTCCGACGCCGCCGGGCGTGCATGCCTCGGCGGTGGTGGATGCGGGCGCGCGGGTCGATCCCACGGCCCACGTGGGGCCGCTCTGTGTGATTGGTGCCGGCGCGGTGGTGGGTGCCGGCGCGGTGCTGCATGCTGGCGCGGTGGTGGGTGCGCTCGCGACCATCGGGCCGGGGACGATCGTTCACGCGCGGGCGGTGGTGATGGAGCGGTGCAGCGTGGGGGCGGGGTGCATTCTGCACCCTGGATGTGTGATCGGGGCGGATGGGTTTGGGTTTCGGCCTTCGCC
>JBQTIJ010000405.1:0-4691 GCA_052388255.1 Phycisphaerales bacterium | reverse complement strand
CGTGGTTGCTGAGAATGGCAAACGCGACGAGGGCGGCCAACCCGGCGAGCGCGAGCCGGCGCTGCGCAGTCCGCCAGTTCAGGGTGAGGGCAGGGAGGGCGGCGGCGGCGAAGAGCATGAGCGGCGGCACGAGAGGGAAGCGGTAGCGGCCGAAGACATAGAACAGCATCACGGCCACGCCCACGGTGACGATGACGATGTGCAGGCCGCTGAGTGAACGGAAGCGACGGAGCGTGAGCACCACCCCCGCCGCGGCAAGAGGGAGGAGGAGGCCAAAGTGCGAAACGGGAGAGATGGTGCGCAGGAAGGGGGAGTAGCGTTCGAAGAAGTACTGGTCCTCAGAGTCAGGGATCTCATGGCTCGCGACGAGCAGCCCGGCCTTGCGCACCAAGAGCGCGGCGTAGGCCTTGGGGTCGGAGGTGATGAAGTCGAGTGCGCGGCCGAACCAGAAGCGTGAGACTTCGCGCGGGGTCAGCGGGCGGCCCTCGGCCTGCTCGGCGAGTTCAAAGGCATCCATGCGCTCAAAGGTGGTGTTGCTGCGATCGGGGCGGAGGGGTGCGTAGGTGCCGGTGGCGGCGGGGTTGTTGCCGATGTAGAAGTTCGGCCCGGCCTGAGAGGTGGTGAGGGCAAACTGACCGCCGACCAGGGCGTTGCGGAGGGCGACAGGCAGGAGCGTGAGCCCCGCGCCGAGCAAGAGCGCGGCGATGCGGATGAGCCGCGGACGGAGCGTGAGCGAGGGGGCAAAACGCCAGAGGGCCCAAGCGGCGAGCGCGGGAAGCAGGAGGATGGTCTCTTCGCGCGTGAGCGTGAGCAGGGCGACCGCGCCGCCGAGGGCCGCGAAACGCACGACGCTCGGGCGAGCACCAGCGCGGGCGAGGAGATAGAGGAGGAAGCATGTGAGCAAGGTGGTGAGCCCGGCCTTCTGAATGAGAGAGTCAAAGAAGATGGCGGGGGCATAGAGGGCGAGCCCCAGACCGGCCGCCGTCGCGACGGCCCGCGAGAAGAGGAGGCGACCGGCAAGAAAGAGCAGCACGCAAGAGAGCGCACCCAAGACCATCTGCACCGACTTGATGGCGAGCAGAGAAGAGCCGACGAGCAGTTTGAGGAGGGCAAGGAGGTAGGGATAGAGCGGGGCTTGGTAAAAGACCTCCGAACCGAGAAGGTCACCGGCCACGATGCGGTCTGCCCACGCGCTGTAGGACTTGCCGTCCATGATGACGAAGCCAGAGAGCGGGCAGGCCTGGGCTTCGTAGAGAAAGATGAACCGCGCCGCAAGGGCGACCGCGAGGATGACGAGGATGCTGGTGGTGTCGGCCCGGACCCAGCGCGGGCCGGAAGGGTCGGCGTGGGGCTCGGTGGCGGGTTCAGCGGGCATCAGAGGAGCGTAGCGGCTGGCAAGTTGGGGGCAGACCAGCGGATTCGGCCTGAGGGGCCGGAGGTGGCGGGGGCGTGGGGTGTGGGGCGAAATCCAGAGGCGCGGATTCCGAGCAACAATGGTTGGATGGAACTTGTGGCCCCCGCCGCCGGTGTGCGCGAGGGCGGATGGGGGCTGAACGCGGTATCGGACGCCACGAACGGAAAGGGACTCCCGGTTGATTCAGACACTTGCCCAATCCGGTTCGGCCGAGAGCATGATCGGGAGCAACTTCACGGCGATCATCTTCTTTAGTTTCTGCGCCGGGTGGCTTCTCCTGCACTTTGGGTACAAGACCGTGCGCACGGTGACGCGCGAACGGACGCGGCGCGAGATCGCCGCGTACATCGCGGAAGGCACAATGACGCCCGAGCAGGGCGAGCGGTTGCTGAAGGCCGGGGAGTCTCGGAAGTCGTAAGCGGAATCGGAGCACCACGCATGTTTCTTCTCGGCGCCATCGACGATGCGATCATCCCCGTCTTGGCGATTGCCGGCGGGCTTGTTGTGGGCGTGGTGGCGATCATCTCAAGCACGATCAAGCGCACGCGGATCGCCCAGGCGCGCGAGGAATCGCGGCGCGAGATCGCTGCGTATGTGGCGGAGGGAACGATGAGCGCCGAGGACGGGGCGAAACTCCTCGAAGCCGGGAAGAGTTCGTTCGAGAAAATCGTCAACGGTTGAGCGCGCGAACGCCCTCCCTCGCACGGGTGCGTGTGGGGGCGCGGGCTTCGCAGGGGAGTCCAACCATCATGCCGCGCGGCGGCGCCGGGTGGCGAGCACGCCCGCCATGGCGAGGAAGCCGGCCGCGCTCGGGGAGGGAATGCACGTGGCTGCGCTGTTCATGGCCCCGAGAACGTCCTCCGCCGCGAGGCGGTAGGGGATGCCGACGGCGGGGTTGAGCAGGTGTGCGCCGCGTTCAAGGCCGGGCCGCATGACGGGGCCATTGGGAACAGCGATCGAAGTTCCGCCCGCGCCGTTGTGCTCAAGACGCAGGGCGTGGCCAAGTTCGTGCAGAGACATGATGACCGGATCGAACGTGGCGACGGGAAGCCCGTTCATGGGGTTGAATCCGTCGGCGCGGTCCCATCCGGTGAAGGGCGCCATGTTCGGGCGCAGGGGGTTGATGATGAACTCCGCCATGTTGATCTGCATGTTCGGGGGCATGGCCAAGCGACGGAAGATGGCGAGCGTGCGCGACGGGGGCGGGTTCAAGGGTGGACCGCCCGGAGGGATCAGGTCGGTGTCGCCGTCGATCGGGGCACCCTGGCTGCTCATCTCTGTGGGCAGGTCAAAGTCCTCGCCCGCAGGAACTGCACCGGCGGGGACGATTGTGCCCATCCGAACATCGAGCACCGGGAGGCCGGCGGGGATCGCGCCGAGCGCGTCGCCGGCGTATCGGAAGGTCCAGCCCGTCGCCGCGGCGTTCCAGATATCCGCGGCCTGCGTGAGCGCGCCCTGCTTGTTCCCCGCGCCGTTGTAGAGCATGTACGCTGGGACGTTGGCGTTGAAGTTCAGCAGGATGGTGCGCTGGCACTGGAACCAATCGAAGGTGTTGTTGATGGGCCCGGGCACGGGCATGGGCACGGGATCACCGGCGAGCGAGGCACCTGCCACCATGCCGACGACGGACAACGCCAACAGACCATTGCGATTCTTGCTCATGGCTCTCTCCAGATGCCCGGCACCGGACTGCGCGGCCGCGCAGCGCGAGGGGCTCAGGAGGAACGTACCCGATGGTCCACGCGCGGGAACGTTGTGCACAGGTTGTGCACCATGCCGGGGTGCGAAGGGCGACTCTCGCAAAGGGATGGGGCGAACGCGTGAGCCCAGTTCGCAGCATGTGAGGGTCGGGTCGGGCACGGCGCGCGACCATACCATCGCGCCGTATGCACGAGCACATCAAAACCGTGGCGGTGACGGGCGCAACCGGGTTCGTGGGTCGGACGATCGTCCGCGCCTTGGTTGAGAAGGGGTACAAAGTCCGGGCCCTCTGCCGCGACCATGAGAAGGCACGAGTGACCTTGCCCCTGCGGCGCGAGGTGCAACTGGTGGTCGGCGAGGTCCACGACGATGTGTCGGCGGATGCCGTGTGCGCGGGCGCGGACGCGGTGATCCATCTAATCGGGATCATCCGCCCGGGCGGGAAGGGGCAGACTTTCGAACGGATGCACACGGGCGCGACGCAGGTCATCGTGGACGCGGCGACGCGCGCGGGCGCGAAGCGGTTCGTGCACATGTCGGCTCTCGGGGTGACGATCGACGGCAAGGCCGAGTATCAGCGAACGAAGGCGTCGGCGGAGATGGTCGTGCGGCGGAGCGGCCTCGACTGGACGGTCTTCCGGCCCGGGCTGATCCACGGCCCTGAGGGCGAGTTGACGCAGCAGATCGCGGGGTGGTGCACGGGTGACAAGCAGCCGTGGATCCTGATCCCGTACTTCGCGCGGATGGTCGAGCATGACGAAGGGGTCATCCTCGGGCGCGTGACCTTTGAGCCGGCCCAGGTGGCCCCGGTGAGTGTTGACTGTGTCGCGGCGTGCTTTGTCGAAGCCCTCGCGCGGCCCGCGACCGTTGGCGAGGTCTACAACGTGGTCGGTTCTGAGGAACTCTCGTTCAAGCAGATGCTGGCGTTCTATCGCGACGGCATGCCTCTGGGCGAAAAGACGCTGCCGATCGCGCCCGTGCCCGGGCCCGCGGCGGTGGTGCAGGCGAAGATCGCCAAGGCGCTCGGGTTTGGGAACTTCCTCCCCTTTGACGAGGGGATGGCCCACATGGCAACGCAGGACGCGACGGCCTCGCTCGACAAACTGAAGGCCCACATGGGGATCACGCCGGCGGGGTTCCGGGAGACGGCCGGGCGGTATGTCGCAGCGTTGTGACATTGGGACAGACGCAAAGATGACGCTCGCGGACCTCCGCTCGCGCTCACAGGACGCGCGGCGCGATCGGGTTGAGACTCTGCCCACCTGCTCGATGCGCTACTTGGCGGCCTCTGGCGCAGGGAGCACCTTCTTCGGCAACGTGCGGAAGTAGCGCTCGATCAGCCGGTCATAGCGGCTCGGAACCACGCGATCATCAACGGCGCGCTGGGCCGCCTCGGCGGCGCGGCGGTGGGTCTCCGAAGCGTTGGAAGGAGCGGTGCTTGTGCGGTCGCGTGATTCATCGGGCTTGCCAAGCCACTCCGCAAGGACCTGGTCTTTGGCTGAGCCGCGGACTTTGCGATCGCGAAGGTCGAGCGTGTCATCCTTCGTGGCGAGTTCCGAGGTCTGTGGGCCGGGGG
>JBQTIJ010000404.1:0-18850 GCA_052388255.1 Phycisphaerales bacterium | reverse complement strand
GTCCTGGCTGATGATGACCAGGTGCCCCATCGCGCCCAGGTACGGGCGGAGCGTGGTCACGGGCTTGCCGTCCTTGGTGACCGTGAACACCAGGTGCGCCGCGCCACCGGCCTTGACGGCGCCCCCGGTGTCGAGCGCGACCGTGAAGCCGTCGATGGTCTTGGGCTTGTCGGCATCAACCGCCAGCGGCACGGCGGCCTTGGGCGTGCCGCTCGCCGTCACCTTCACCGGCACCACCTGCTGCGGCGAGCCCTTGGGCGTGAAGTCGAAGTAGAGCGTGTACTCGCCCCCGGCGGGGAAGGTGATGGGCTGAACAAACATACCATCGGCGCGGCGCTTCGGGTGCTCGTGCGCGAACCACGAGAGGTCCTTGCTCACCACCAGCAGGTGCAACGGCCTTTCGTGGACGATGTCCAGGTCCTTGACGGGCTCGCCCTTGGCGTCCTTGAGGGAGAAGATCATGGCCGCCGCCTTGCCCGCTTCGATGGCCTTGCCACCTTCGGCGGTCACCGTGACGCTGTGAGTCGGTGCGGTGGTCTCGTGCCCGTGGCCTTGGTCGTGCCCGTCCGCCGTCGCGGGGGGGGCGGGCGCGAGCGCGGCGACCTTCGCTGCCGCCGCCTTCACCGGCGCGAACGCCGCCTTGCTCTTGGCCAGGTCGCCCGCGTCGGCGATGTTGTGCAGGTTGTCGGCCGCCTCGGCGAGTTCCTTGCTGGCGGCATTGATCTCCTTGACCTTCTCGCGCGGCACGCCGCTGTCCTTGGCGAGCGACAGCGCCCCGAGGGTCTTGGCGAGCGTGGCGACGGCGTTGGCCTTGTCCGAGACCCCCGCGATGGAGCCACCGGCAAGCGCAGTATCCATCGCCTTCACATCCGCGGCGATGCGCTGGGCCGCGTCGGCGAACGACCCGGCCTTGGCGACCTCGCCGTGGGCGTGGTCGTCGTCCTTGTGGCCGGGCTGACCGGCCCCGTGGCTGTGCTGCGCGAGGGCCGGGGCGGTTGCCGAGAGCGCGAGGCCCGCGGCCAGAGAGAGGAACAGGATGGAACGCTTCGTGCTTTTCATGTCAGGACTCCTTGAAATGATGAATGGAACGATCGGATGGACGATGCTCGGGGCGGACAACGTGAACGCCCGGGCGGGTGTTTGGCCGCGCACGCCGCGGCTGCGTCCTTACTCGGTAGGGTGCGTCGGCGCCTCCTCCCCCGCCCGCGCGGGGAACTCCACGATCGGCCCGGGCCGCGACGGATCGCCGCGACTCGACGCGGGCGGGTGCATCAGATCCTCGAAGATGTCGTGCACGCCCCGGAAGGCGTCGACGGCGACCGCGACAATCAGGTCGCACTCGGAGGCGGGCAGGGTCAGGATGTCGAGCGTGGCCTTGAAGTACGACCAACGCTCGCGCTGGCGTTCGCCGTGGGGCTCGAAGTACTCGGTGCCGGAGCCCGGCCCTCCCGCGGCGGGCAGGCCCAGGGCCTTGCGCACCGCCGGGGCGATGAACCGCCCGCCGTTGGTCGAGCCCTCCAGCACGTAGAACGTGCCCAGCAGCGCCACCGCGTCGTCCTCGGCCAGGGCGCTGATCCGACCGCAGAAGAGGCGCGTGGCCGGCAGCGGCGGATGGTCCTCCGCCCGCTCGCCCAGGGTCGCCAGGTCCGCCCGGATGGCCGGCTCGTGCAGGTACTGCTCGCGCACGACGACGGCCAGGGCCCCGTGCTTCTGGGCCCCGGCCCGCAGGGCGGCGTCGAGGGTGGCGTGGACGTGCCGCATCTGCCCGAGGTAGCGGGCGTACGTGGCGCGGTCGATCCGGCCCGAGACCATCGCGGCCATGAGCGGGTGCGTCTCGGCGCGGGAGTGGTCGGCGCGGGTCTCGGCCTTAAGGCGCTCCGAGAGCGGCTTGGGAACGCGGTCGGGAGAGTGGGACGTGCGGTGGTCGATCATGGCGTGTGCTCCTGCGTGCGGGGGACTGGGCAATCGGTCAGCGGGAAAACGCGCGGCTCACTTGGCCCGGGCCTTGGCGAGGAGTTCCTCGGCCTCGGCGACGTAGTACTCGGTGGCGGCGACGTCGAACGTTGAGAACGCGCCCTTGGCGTTCGCGCCCGCGACCTTGGCGGCCAGCGCCCGGACGTGGTCCAGGTGCCGCCGGGCCGCGGCCACGCCGTGGTCCTTGGCGAGCTCGACGTCGCGCTGGGCCTCGAAGCGCCGCAGGGACCAGAGGTACGAGTGCTCGGGCGTCTGGTGCGCGATCGGCGAGCCGTCGTCCAGGTCGTGCAGCATCTTGCACGCCTTCTCGGCGGCGGCCAGCCGCGCCGCGGCGCTCGCCGAGGCCTCGTGGGCGGGAGAGGCCGCGGGCTGGCCCCCGGCCTGCGCCAGCGCGATGGCGGCAGCGGCGGCGAGCAACACAACGGCGGCGGATCGGGTGACGATGGTCATGTGGGGACTCCTCGGAGAGATGGAACACGATGCACGACGCAACCGGACGCGAGCCGGCGTCGGGCCGCGCTCGACGGACGATGAGGACGAACGCCGCCCGGCGTTCACGCTGGGCTAATGAAGCTCGCCATATTGCTTGAGGGGGTACCTGTCCGCCCCCAACCCACCGCGGGGGTGTATCCCCGCGCAGGCCCTGATCCCCGAAAGGAAACGACCGATGCCCCACATGATGCCCTCCAAAGAGATGCTCGACTGCATGAAGACCTGCGGCGAGTGCTCCCTCATCTGCAACCAGTGCTCGCACCACTGCCTCCACATGGGGGGCGAGCACGCCGCGCCCGAGCACCAGGGCCTCATGCGCGACTGCGCCGAGATCTGCGCCCTGGCCGCGTGCTTCATGGGCCGCTCCTCGCACCACAGCGCCCACGTCTGCCGCGAGTGCGCCGAGATCTGCAACGCCTGCGCCGAGTCGTGCGAGCGGCTGGGCAAGGGCGACGAGATGATGACGCGGTGCGCCAAGGTCTGCCGCCAGTGCGCCCAGTCGTGCGAGAGGATGGCGGGCGCTCACGCCTGAACCGACCGGGCCGCCCCGGACGCCCAGAACCCTTCCGATCCCGGCCCGTGCCCGCCCGCGGCGCCCGTCCCGGCCACAAGGACGCCCGTCCCGATGATCGGGACGGGCGTCCTTGCCATGTGGACGGGCGTTCGGGAGGCGCGGACTGCCGCGCATCACGCTCGGACGGGCGTTCGAGTGAAGTGGACGGTTGTTCCGGTCGATGGAACGGGCGTCCGGCTGGTTCGCACGCTCGTGCGAGGGGCGCGGACGGTCGCGGAGACAACCGCCATGCCCGAGCAGCGCATCCCCCGAGCCGACGGCGACTTCGCCGCCTACGCGAACCACTACTACGAGGCGGTCAAGAAGTTCTACGAGGCCCAGGGGTTGGACCCCGACCTCCTGACGCCGCTGATGAAGGCGCTGGAAGCGTGGAACGCGGCCTACCCCACGCACGTCGCCGCCCAGAACGCGGCGGGAGCGGCCCGGCAGGCCAAGGACGCGGCCAAGCGCGAACTGGAGCGGCAGATCAGGCCCGTCTCGGCGTTCATCCAGACCTATCCCAAGACCACCGACGCCGACCGCGCGGCGATCGGGATCAGCGTGAGAGACACCGGCGGCGCGCCCGTGCCCCCGCCGCAATCGCGCCCGCTCCTCTTGGTCGAAGCGGGCAGCCGACTCACGCACCGCCTGCGGATTTTCGACGAGCGCGCGGCGGACGGCGACGGCGCGGGCAACCCCCGCAAGGCCCGCCCGCGCGGCACGCTGGGCGCCGAGGTCTACCTCGCCGTCGTCGCGCCCCAGGAACAACCACCCGCCGACTTCGGCAACTACACGTTCGTCCGCACCGTCACCAGCGGAGCCGCCGAAGTGTCCTTCGAGCCCACGCAGGGCGGCTCCCGCGCCGCGTACCTGGTCCGCTGGGTCAGCGCTACCGGCGAGCCGGGGCCGTGGGGGGAGACGGTCACGGCTACAGTTGCCGCGTAAGTCCAGGAAACTTTCTATTCGGAGGCGAACTCGATGGCCCTGACTCAGGTGCAGACCGACAAGATCGATGAAATGATCGGGAACAACGCGAAACGTCTCGACATCATCGATGAACTTGTGGGCAAGCACAAGGCGTCGGCTGCGGACGTCGAGCAGTACATCAAGGAAAACAAGACGCTGCAAGGCATGCTCAAGACGATCAGCCACCGGACGAAGGACGTAATCGCCGCTGGCACCGAGGCCGAGCGCAAGGAAGCCGCGAAGGAAATCGAGACGCTGGCGAAGAAGGCGATCAAGATTCTTCAGCGCAAAGCCAGTTAGTTCTGCGGCTCCGTCGCTCGTTCGCGCGTGACCAACCCCGTGATCCCCCGCCCCGCCGGGGCGCGTCTGCTGCGGGTCATCGCTTCCACGGGTTGCGAGATGCTGCGCATGGCGCAACTCGTGGCTACAGCCCTCGGCTCCACTGGGGCCGGGAGGCGGAGGAACGATTGCGCGGGGGCGGCTGTTCACGGAGTGCCCTCCGGTTTCTTCCCGTCGGGTTGGACTTCGGTTGAAGTCGGCGGGGTGCTGCCCGGCGCGGGAGTCGGGATCGTCGGCAGCGGCGCGGGGTTCGCCTCGCTCCCCGCCTTGCCACTCCGCTTCTTGCCTTCCTCCGTGCCCTCAGTGTTCTCTGTGGTGACAGTCTTCGCGTCGCTCGCCGCGTGCGGGTGCTTCTCGGCATGTTCCCGCGCCAGCCGCTCAGCGGCGGTCTTGCCGAAGCGGTAGAAGATCGACGGGGTGACGAAGAAGTCCAGCAAGGTGCTCGTGATGAGACCGCCCAGGATCACCACCGCGACCGGGTACAGGATCTCCTTGCCCGGCTCGCCCTTGGTCAGCACCAGCGGGATCAATCCCAACCCCGCCGTGACGGCGGTCATGAGCACGGGCGCGACGCGCTCCTGGCTGCCGCGGATGATGAGCTCCTTGCTCCAGGCCTGCCGCTCCTCGGTCATGAGGTGGATGTAGTGGCTGACCATCAGCACGCCGTTGCGGGTGGCGATGCCGGTGAGCGAGATGAACCCCACGAGCGAGGCGACGCTGAACGGCTCGCGGGTGATCGCCATCGCCGTCACGCTCCCGATGAGCGCGAAGGGAACGTTGAGCATGATCTGGGCCGCGACCATGCCCGAGCGGTAGTGCGTGAAGAGGATCACGAAGATCGCGATGAGCGAGCCCGCGCCGAGCGCCAGGAGCAAGCGGGTGGATTCCTGCTGGGCCTCGTACAGGCCGCCGTACTGGATCGTGTAGCCCTGCGGCAACTGCACGTCCATCGCGATGGACTTCTTGATTTCTTCCACCGTTGAACCCAGGTCGCGGCCCCGGACGTTGGCGGAGACCACGATGCGGCGGCGGAGGCTCTCGCGCTGCACCTCGTTGGGGCCGAGCTTCTCGACAATCTCGGCGACATCCTGCACAAGAACGATGGCGCCCGTCGGCGAGACCAGCCGCACCAGCCCCAGTGCGGTGGGATCGGTGCGGTGGTGGTCATCCAAGGTGAGCGTGATGTCGAAGACCTTCAGCCCATCGAGCACCTGGCCCACGACCTTGCCCTTGGTCGCGGTCTCCATCGCGTCGGTGAGCGTCGCGGGCGTGAAGCCGACGCGGGCCGCCGCCGCGCGGTTGACGCTGATGTGCAGCTGCGGGATGAGCACCTGCTGTTCAACCTGCAGGTCGGCGACACCGGGGATGCCTTCCATCGCGGCCTTGGTCTGCTCCGCGAGCGTGCGGAGCGTGCCGAGGTCGTCGCCGAAGATCTTGATGGCGACCTGGGCGCGGACGCCCGAGAGCAAGTGCTCGATGCGGTGGCTGATGGGCTGGCCGATGCCCGTGGCGACGCCGGGGAAGGCCGCCAGCTTCTCCTCGATCATCGAGAAGACCTGTTCGCGCGGCAGGATGTCCTTGACCGGCGGCGGTCTGCGGCCTGCGGCGGTCGTGTGCCCTTCGGGGTTCTTCGCTTCTTCCTTGGTCCAGAAGTCCACCTCGATCTCGCTGGCGTTCACGCCCAGGGCGTGCTCGTCCTGCTCGGCGCGGCCCGTGCGGCGGGCCGTGCTCTTGACCTGCGGGATCGAGAGGATCATCTCCTCGGCCTTGGTTCCCAGCTTGTTGGATTCCTCGAGCGAAATGCCCGGCTGCTGCATGAACGAGACCACGGCCGTACCCTCGTTGAAGGGCGGCAGGAACTCTGAACCCAGACGCGTGACGACGAAGAGGGCAACCGCCACCAGCGCGCCGAGCGTGCCGAGCACCGCCACCGGTCGCGGCATCGAGATCGAGTAGGACTTGAGCGCCAGCCACTTGCAGGCCCGAAGCAGCGGGCCGTCCTTGCCGTGTTCCATGCGCTTGATGCCCGGAAGCAGGTAGTACGCCAGCACCGGCGTCACCGTGAGCGCCACGAGCAGCGACACGAAGATGCTCACGATGTACGCGGTCGCAAGCGGGGCGAAGAGCCGCCCCTCGATCCCCGGGAGGAAGAACGTCGGCAGGAAGACGAGGTTGACGATGATCGTGCCCAGGATGATCGGGTTGCGGATCTCGCTGGATGCGTCGAAGACCACCTGCGCGATGGGCTTGGGACTCGCCGCGCGGCGGTTCTCGCCCAGGCGGCGGTAGACGTTCTCGACATCGACCACAGCGTCGTCCACGAGTTCACCGATGGCGACCGCGAGCCCGCCCAGCGTCATCGTGTTCACGCTCATGCCCAGCCAGTGGAAGACCAGGAACGTCGTGATGATCGACAAGGGAAGCGCCGTGAGCGTGACGATCGTCGTCCGCACGTTCATCAGGAACAAGATGAGCACAATGACCACGAGGATCGCGCCATCGCGGAGCGCCTCGACAACATTGCCGATGGCCGATTTGATGAAGTGCTCCTGCCGGAACACGTCGGCGTTGATCTCGATCCCCTTTGGCAGCGTGGGCCTGAGCTGCGCCAGCGTCTGGTCGAGGGCGCGCGTGAGCGTGATCGTGTCCGCGCCCGGCTGCTTCTGGATCGCCATGATGACGGCGGGCGAGGCGTTGTCCGAACCATCGCCGCGTTTGATGGTGGGACCGGACTCGATCACCGTCGCGACGTCTCGGACCAGCACGGCCCTCGGGGGGCTGGCGTGATCGCCGGGCTTGGTCGAAATGAGGGAGAGTGCAATGTCGTCCGCGGTATGGACCCGGCCGATGTTCCGAACGACCAGTTCCTGCGCCCCGCTGACGACAAAGCCGCCACCGGTGTTCTGGTTGGCGGCGGCGAGCGCCTTCTCGACGTCCTCGATGGAGAGATCGAAGAGGCGGAGCTTGTCGGGATCGACCTGGACGCGGAACTGCTTGAGGTCGCCGCCCATCGCCGTCACCTGGGCGATGCCCGGGATCGAGAGGATCGCCGGGCGCAGCGTGAACTCGGCCACGGTGCGCACGTCCATCGGGGTCAGCGACTTACTTGAAACGCTGATCAGGGCGATCTCGCCCATGATGCTGGTGGCGGGCGTCATAACCGGCACGACGCCGGGGGGCAGCTTCTCCGTGATGGTGCCCAGCCGCTCGGTGACGACCTGACGGTTGTACTTGAGGTCCGTGCCCCACTGGAACTCGACGAAGACGATCGAGAGCCCCAGCGATGAGACGCTCCGCACCCGCTCGACGCCCGGCGAGCCGTTGACTGCGGTTTCGATGTTGTACGTGACCTGGGCCTCGACCTCCTCCGGTGCAAGCCCGGCGGCCTCGGTCATGATGGTCACGACCGGCCGGTTGAGGTCGGGCAGAACGTCCGTGGGCGTCCGCAGCGTCACGTACATTCCATAGACGGAGACCAGCAGCGCGGCGATCAGCACCAGCACGCGGTTGTTCAAGGATGATCGGATGATCCAGTTGAGCACGGGGATGTTCCTCGTTTGGCTGTCGGGCGTGGAGCGTGGATGGTGTGATCAATGCGAGTGGCCGTGGCCGTCACCAGACTTGGCAGGTTCAGCGACGGGTTCGGGAGCGCCGGGCACGAATCCACGGAGTTGCGACAGGCTGAACGCGCCGCTCACTGCCACGACATCGCCGGGCACGAGACCCTTGACAATCTCGATGACTCGATCATCACGCACGCCGACGGCGACGTCGCGCTTCTTGAAGACCTCGTTCTCGCCCTTGCCCTCGCGCACGAACACGTACTGCATCGGTCCTTCCTTCACGACCGCCGAGGCGGGCACCACGACTGCGCTGTCGTTGGACGAAAGCACCACGCTCAGGTCTACGAACTGCCCCTGTCGCAAGAGGCCCTGTGGGTTTTCAACGTCGATGATGACGTGCGCGGTGCGCTTGGACGCATCGATCACGGGACTGAGGAACCGAACAACCCCTTCGGCAACAACCTCGCTCGCGGCCGCCACACCTCTGCGGACCCGTACCTTTGCGTTCGGCGCTGCCTCCACTCGCGAGAGCAGGCCTTCGGGCAGTTCTCCCTCGATCTGCACCCGCGAGAAGTCACCGATGCTCACAATGGGGCTTCCAGCAACAACACCCTCACCGATCACTGCCGTCCGGCTCACAACCACGCCGTCCAGCGGCGCGAGGAGGCGGATGACACCCGCCGCATCGGTCCCCGCTCCAGCGGGGAGCGTGGCTCGGAGGGCTTCGACGGACGCCAGCGTGGCCTCGATCTGACGACGCAACGAATCGGCGTCGGTCCTTGCCTGTGCGAGGGAGACCTTGCGGAGCGATGCGTCGGTGCGGAGACGGATCGCCTCGCCTCGACGCTGCGCCAGCAGGTTCGCTGACACGCTCTCGCCGGCGGACACCAACCGATCGACCTCCACTTCGGCGAGCGCTGCGCTCTGTTCGGATGCAGGAACCTCGATCTCGAGTGATGCGACCTGCGACGTCGCCCGCTTTTGCTCGGCGGTGAGCCGCTCGGCCTCAGACTCCAGCCGCCGGACCTCGAACAAGGCCCGGGCCAGTTCCGGTGACTCAACTTCCGCGATGAGATCGCCCTTACGCACACGATCGCCGGGTTGCACCGCGATCGAGCGGACGACACCCGCGTAGGTGGTTGAGACCCCGGCGAGCGCCCCGGGCTGGGCGCGGACCATGCCTGTCAGACGGACAACGTCCTCGACGTTGCCAAAGTCCACTTCGGCGGTCTTGAGCCCGATGGCGAAGGTAGTCGCTTCGGTGACCTTCTTGGGGGCGTTGGGGTCAAACGTCGCGCCCGTGGGCTTGCCGTGACCTTCGTGCGCGTACACAGGAATCAGGATGGCCGCGGTCGCGAGCGCCAGTGCGCCCGCTGCCAGGGCCGCGCGTGAGCGGACCATGAGCGATCTCCAAATGGGGACGGGGAACCGAAATGTGGTGGGGGATGCACCTGCCGCG
Organism: Phycisphaerales bacterium; assembly: GCA_052388255.1. Classification (GTDB taxonomy): domain Bacteria; phylum Planctomycetota; class Phycisphaerae; order Phycisphaerales; family UBA1924; genus JAEUIX01. Next base: position 9,504 of record JBQTIJ010000404.1, on the reverse strand, counting down.
CCATGACGCGAACAAGGCGGTGAGCGCAATGCGACCATCCGTTAGCCGAGTGGTGCTCGACAACGGCTGGTCTCAAGTCGCTTTGCTACACAATGAGCGCGCAATGCATGCGCAGCAGGCTGGTCGGAGGTCGGGCACAGGCCCAAACTTCGCCGCTCACGAACGTGTGAGATTGTTCCGGGGCGGTCCACGCTACCGTGGTCCAGTTGAGAATCGCAACGAGCACCGTGGTCGGCAACTCGATGGTCGGCTTTTCGCCCGACAGCATTTTTGCCTCATGCTTGCCGCACGTGCAGTCCTGGGTATCCCCATCCGAGGGCTCGCCATGGTGGTGACGGGTTTCCGAGCCGGGACGAGCACCGCTTGCGTGAAGGTGTTCGTGGTCGTTGTCGTCATGCCCGTTCGCGGCCGCTGTGCGGCTCTCATGGCCCGCACAGGCAGGGACGCACGCCTCGCAGGCGGTCAGGAGCGAGTGGAAGTTGCAGCAGCAGAACGGCACCACAACCGCCAGGAGCAGGCTGAGGCAGGTCTGGAAATGGCCGTTGCGGGAGAGCATACTTCAGGGGAGCATAGCAGCTACCGCGGGTGTACGTCAAAAGCCACCAGTCGGTTCTGCGAAGTTGGTCCGTTCCTTTCAGCTTCGGCTGTGTGCAGCCCTAGGCGTGGTCCGAGAGTCGGAGCTGGATCTTGGAAATTGCAACCCAGTCGGGGCGAGTCGTCGTTCGGCCGTAGTGCAGCCGATCGGTCGCGAGTTGGTGCGCATCGGCGGGCAGGCAGGACCTAAAGGAGCGAACACCGTGCCGGACCGCGCGGCCCGACCGTCGCCGCATGCGCGGTCAGCCCCGAAACAGGATCATCGAGCCTCAACCTCTTGGCCGCGTGGTGCGCATAGAGCGTCATGGGCGGTCTCGATAGGTGGTCCCCCTTGTCTTCGAGTTGGTTTGACGGCTGCAACTGTCATCACTGATTCCCGGACTAGCGGTGTCCGCGGTTCCACTTCCACTCTTCGACAGCGCAGAAGACGCACGGCACGATGAAGAGTGTGATGAGCGACACGGTCATCCCGCCCATGGACGGGATCGCCATGGGCTGCATCACGTCCGAACCGCGGCCTGTCGCCCAGAAGATCGGCATCAAGCCGAAGACGGTCGTCGCGATGGTCATGAGGCAGGGGCGGATGCGTTTGAGCCCCGCTTCGATGACCGCGTCGCGGATCTCTCGCTTCGAGGTAAACGTTCGATCCTTGAAAACACCTTCGAGGTAGGTGGAGATGATCACGCCGTCGTCGTCCACGACGCCGAAGAGGACGAGGAACCCGACCCACACCGCCACCGAAAGGTTCACGCCCCACAAGGCGAGCATGATGAACCCGCCCGAGGCGGAGACCAGCACGCCGAAAAAAATGAGCGGAGCGATCCACCAGCGCGAGAAGCCGAGGTACAGCATCACGAACATGATGCCGAGCGTGATCGGGACGAGGATCTGCATCCGCTTGGTGGCACGGACCTGGTTCTCGAATTGGCCGGACCACTCCCAGTAATAGCCGGGGGGAAGCGTCAGCCGCCCGTCCTTGAGCGCCTGCTGGAGCACGCGCTCCGCGTCTTGCACGACCGAGACCTCGTCGCGGTCGCGCGTGTTCATCGTCACGTAGCCGACGAGCAGGCCCCGCTCGCCCTTGATCTCTTGCGGGCCGAGCACCGTTGAAATGTTCGCGAGCTGCGCGAGCGGCACCTGCGCCCAGGTAGAGGAGGGGACGTTGATCCGCTGGATCGCGTCCATGTCCTCGCGGAAGTCGCGGGCCAGCCGGACACGGATCGGATAGCGCTCGCGACCCTCGACCGACTCCATGATGTTCATCCCGCCCAGCGCCATTTCGATGACGTCCTGCACATCGCGGATGTTGACGCCGTAGCGGCCGATCCGCTCGCGATCGATCTCGATTTGGATGTAGGGCTTGCCAACGATGCGGTCGGCCACGATGTCCGTCGCGCCGGGCACCTCTCGGAGCAGCTGCTCGATCTGGAGCCCGACCTTCTCGATTTCGCGGAGGTCGCTGCCGTAGATCTTCACGCCCATCATGGCGCGGAAGCCGGTCTGGAGCATGACCAACCTCGTTTGAATCGGCTGAAGCCAGGTTGGAAGCACGCCGGGGATGGCGGTCTTCTCCTGGAGTTCCGCGAGAATTTCCTGCTTGGTGATGCGACGCTCCTCGGGCCAGATCCACGAGAGCGGCGTGCGAACGATGCCCGGCCAGTCGGAGAACACGCGCTCGACCTTCCGCGTGCGCCATTGGTCCTCGGGCTTGAGGATCACGATCGACTCCATCATCCCGATTGGCGCGGGGTCGAGCGCGGACTCGGCCCGCCCGATCTTGCCGACCACGCTCTCAACCTCGGGCACGCTCGCGATGGCGAGATCCTGCTTGCTGTTGACCTCCACCGCCTGCGACAGGGACGCCTGGGGAAGGAGCGACGGCATGTAGAGCAGCGAGCCCTCGTCAAGCGGCGGCATGAACTCGCGGCCCAGGCCGGGGAGGATGCGGCCCTCCTTGAGCACGGCGAGCCCCGCGGCTGATTCGGCATCTCGCTCGGCGGGGTCTTGGCGACGCCACACGAGCCGCGTGCGCTCCGAGCCGTCGGCAGAAAGGATGCGTTGCCACCGGAGCTGGTCGAGCTCGAGCAACGGGCGTGTCAAATCCGAGTCGGGGTCTGCGTACATGAGGCGCTTGAGTTCGGGCGAGGCCGGCTCGCGGGCAAACGCGTTCACGCCCCACTCGAGCGGCGCGAGCGTGCGGTGGATGCCGAGCCAGACCGAGAGCCCCACGAACAGGATGACCACCGGGACCACAAGAAACGTCTTCTTGTGGTCGAGGATCCAGCGGAGCGTTGGGACGTAGCCGCGGGCGATGACCCGCGAAACCGGGTTCTGTTCCAGCGGCAGGAACTTCTCCCGTGACATTCGGATCACGCACAGCGCGACGCCGATCCCTACCGCGGCAGCGACCAGCCAGCCGCGATCGTGCGCACCGCCGAGGCCCCACATGAACGCGAAGTGGGTTGCGAATGCCGCCAGCACGCCCACCCCAGCGGCCAGAGCGATTGTCGTACGGAGCTTCCAGTTCACGGGCCGGTAGAGCAGGTAGCACAGGAACGGGACCACCGTGATGGCGAGAACGACGGACGAGCCGATGGCGAACGTCTTGGTGAAGGCCAGGGGCTTGAATAGCTTGCCCTCCTGGTCGGTGAGGAAGAAGACGGGGATGAACGAGACGATCGTGTTCGTAACAGCGGTGATGATCGCCCCGCCGACTTCTGTAGCGCCCTCGTACACCAGCCCGAAGTGGCCCTTCTCTCGTCGTTCCTCGGGCGTCGCGCCTGCGATGCGGCGGTAGATGTTCTCCGTCATGATGATGCCCATGTCGGCGATGTCGCCAATGGCGATCGCCAGCCCGGCGAGCGACATGATGTTGCTGTCGACGCCGAAGGCGTACATCAAGATAAACGAGCCGGCCAGCGCAAGCGGCAGCGTCGGGAGCACGGTCGCAGTCGAGCGCAGGTGCATGAGGAAAAACAGCACGACGAATCCCGCGATCAGCGCTTCCTCGAACAGCGCCTCTTTGAGCGTGTCGATCGTCTCCTGCACGATGGTCGTGCGGTCGTAGAACGGCACGAGTCGAACGGCCGACACCCGGCCGTTTTCCAGGGTCTTGCGGGGCAGGCCGGCCTCCAACTGGGCGATCTTCTCGTTGACGCGAGCCACCACCTCACGGGGGTTTTCGCCGTAGCGCATGAGAACCACGCCGCCGACCGCCTCTACACCCCCCTTGTCGAGCGCCCCGCGCCGGAAGTCCGGGCCCAGTTGGACCGTCGCCACGCTGCGCAGATACAGCGGTGTGCCGCCCTCTTGGCGGATCACCACCCGCTCGAGGTCCTCCACCGACTTGACGAAACCCAGCCCACGGATGAATTACTCGACGCCGCTCTGCTCGATGACCTTCGCGCCCACATCGATGTTGCTCTTGCCGACGGCCTCAACGATTTCCATCATCGTGACGCGGTGGGCCCGCATCTTGTCGGGGTGGATGTCGATCTGATACTGCTTGACGAAGCCGCCGATGCTGGCGACCTCGCTCACCCCAGGCACGGTCTGGAGCTGGTAGCGGATGTACCAGTCCTGGATCGATCGCAGCTCGGCGAGATCGAACCCCTCGCCCTCGACCGTGTACCAGTACACCTGGCCGAGAGCGGTGGCGTCCGGCCCGAGCACCGGCGTCACGCCCTCCGGCAGACGCTGCTGAGCAACATTCATCCGTTCCAGCACGCGCGACCGCGCCCAGTAGTAGTCGGCGCTGTCCTCAAAGATCACGAAGACCATCGAGAACCCGAAGCCCGACATGGACCGGATCGCCTTGACTCCTGGCGTGCCGGTGAGGCTCGTCGTGAGTGGATAAGTGACCTGATCGTCCACGTCCTGCGGGCTGCGGCCCTCCCAGTCGGCGTAGACAATGACCTGCTTCTCGCCGATGTCCGGGATGGCGTCCACGGGCAGGCGCAGGATCGCCCAGTACCCAGCGGCGCAGATGCTCAGAATGATGAGCGACATCAGGAACGTGTTCTTCATGCACCAGCGGATGATGGCGTTGACCATGGGTGGCTCCTTCGCTCAGTGCTTGTGGCCGCCGGTGGGCGCTGGTGTCGGCGGTTCGGCGGGCGTCGCGCCGGGCTGAGCCGGCTTGGTGTTGGATACTGCCGCTCCGTGGTCGTGCCCCATCGTGGCGTGAAGACCTCCGGGATAGAACAGGCTCGGGTGCCCCGTCACCTGGAACTGGCTGTCGATGAGGAAGTTGCCTCGCGTGACGACGCGCTCGCCCGCGGCGACGCCGGAAAGAACCGGGTAGTACGCGCCGGCTCGTGGGCCGAGCGTGAGCTCCCGCGGTTCGAACAGGCCGCGGGCCTTCTCCACGTAGACGATCCGCCGCGTCCCGGAATCAAGCACGGCCGCCACCGGCACCGCCAGCACTCCACCGGCACCGCCCGACGCGGCCGCCTTCGCCGGAACCTCCTTGAGCTTCATCTTGCACACCGGGCAGCGCCCCGGCTGGTCGTAGGTCTTCTCGCCCTCACACTTCATCGGGCAGGAGTACGTGGTCGCGAGTGAGGGCATCTCGGCAGGTGTTGCCTCGTGCTTGTGGGCGTGGGCCGAATGCACCGACGTGTCCTCGGTGACCTTCACCGGGTCGCCTGGGATCTGCTCGAGGGGCATCTCGCAGATCGGGCACGCACCGTCGGTTTCGGTGAGCACTTGCGGGTGCATCGGGCAGGTGTACTTGCCCTCGACGCCCGTCGGCGCCGTCCGTCCCTCGGCCGTGAGCGAGGCATCGATCGACGCGGTCACGAACATCCCCGGCTTGAGAGCGTGATCCTTGTTCTCGATATGCACCGGGATGCGGATCGTGCGGGACTGCTCGTTGACGATCGGTTGCACGAACGTCACCATCCCCTCGAAAGTCCGGCCGGGCACCGCTTCCGCCGTGACGCGGACTCTCTGGCCGTAGCGGACCCACGGCAGGTCGTACTCGTACACCTCCAGGTAGACCCACACCGAATCGAGGTTGGCGATGCGGTAGAGCGCGTCGCCGGCTTTGAACGCGGCCTTCTCAACGATCGACTTCTCAATCACCGTGCCGCTGATTGGCGAGTAAAGCGTGACTCGGTCGGTGGTCTGCTTCCGGTCGACCAGACGGGCGATCTGTTCATCGGTGAGCCCGAGGAGGCGGAGCCTCGTCTTGGCAACGTTCACCAGCGCCTCTCCAGCATTGCCCGCCTGGACTGCGATGAGGAGTTCCTGCTGTGCCACAAGCAGCTCGGGGCTGTAGACCTCGGCGAGGTGGTCGCCCTTGCGAATCTCCACGCCGGTGAAGTTCACGAACAGGCGCTCGGCGTAGCCATCCACGCGCGGCGTGATCGTTGCCAGCGAGGACTCGTTGTACTCGATGCGTCCGACCGCCCGCAGCTCGCGGGCCAGCGGTCGGGGTTCAACCGCGACCGTCTCCACGCTCGCCATCGCGAGCGCGTGCTCGGAGAGCTGGAGCGTCGGAGCTTCCCCCGCCGCAGCCGCCGTCGCCGACGCTGCCGGGATCAACGGCATCTCGCAGATCGGGCAGTCACCTGGCTGATCCAGGCGGACCTGCGGGTGCATCGAGCAGGTGTAGGTCTGCTTGGCAGGAGCGGGTGCCGCGGCTGCCGAAGCTCCTTCGGTGGGAGCGGGCCGAGGGCCGCCGCCACGCCCCATCCAGTATCCGCCACCGGCGGCAATCACGGCGACGAGAAGGACCGACACGATAATGGTGCTGCGCTTCATGGACGGGCCTCCTTCGGCTCCGCGCGCTCGGGAGCATTGACGGGCAGGACCGGGGCTCCGTCCGGAGCCGATCCCGAGATCAGGAGCGAAATAGACGCAATCGCCAGTTCCCTCTGGGTTCTGGCCTCGATGGCGCTGAGTTCGAACTCGAGCAAGCGGCGCTGGGCGTCGATCACGTCCAAGAAAGTCGATCGCCCGGTGAGGTACCCCGATCGCGAGGCGTCGAGCGATTGCTGCGCCTTCGGCAGGAGCGTCATGCTGAACAGCGCAACGTTTCGCCCGCTCTCGCGGTACGTGTAGAGCATCGATGCGAGTTCGGCCGCGATGCTGATCTGCTCCGAGGAGAGGCGAGCCTCGGCGGATCGCTTGTCGGCCTGGGCCGCCGCGATCTCCGCTTCAATCTTGTCACGCCAGATCGGGAGCGTAATGCTGGCGGTGGGCCGCCACATGATCGGATTCGCCTTCACATCCGCCTCGATGCCGACCGTGAAGTCCGGCACCCGGCTCGTGCGGGCGAGATCGAGCATTGCTTCGCCGCGGCGCACGTCGGCTTCCATCTGACGCAGCACCGGGTTGTGCTCCGCGGCGAGTGCGAGAACCTCATCCGCGGCAGGGGGCGCGGCGCCGACCTCGAATGTGCCGGGAATCGGTACAGACACATCGGCGGGTGAGTGACCGATCGCCGCCCGGAACTCCGCCTCGAGCACGCTCCGGGAGTCCTCCAGGTTGGCGATCTGGTTGGTGAGTTGATCGCGCTCGATCTGTGCGCGGAGCACATCCTGGATCGTGCCGCGCCCGGCGCCGACCTGCTGCTGCGCCTGCGATTCGACGTCGCCGAGCAGGGCGAGCGCTTCTCGCTGCACTCGGATCGTGTCGCTAAGGAAATGAAGCCGGATGTAGGCGGACTTGGTCGCGTACGCAGCCTGGAGCACCTGGCTCTCAAAGCCGAAGTAGCCCACTCGCGCCTCAGCCGCCGCCACATCTCCGGCCGCCCGGAGCTTGCCCGGGCCCGGCAGGTCAAGCATCAGCCCGGGCATGACCGCGTCGAGCATGTCGGTGATATCGGCCTCGAAGGTCAGGCGCGGGTCGGGGAGCGACCGTGCGGGTGTGATGCGCTCGACGGACGCGGCCCACGAGTAGTACGCGGCCTCAACGCGAGGGTTGTTGAGGATGGAGTAGCGCAAGTAGTCCGCCAGCGGTGATTCCGTGCTCAGCGATGGACGTTTGGGCTTCGCGTCTCCGGGTCGATAGGCAGACCGGACGCTCTCCAGGTTCGCCCTCGCCTCTCGTTCGGTGGCGGTGGGTGTGCCGGCGCAGCCCGCGAGCAGCGCGGCGGGAAGCAGCGTGGCCGCGAGCAAACGCCATTGGTGGGTGGTAAGTCTCATGGGATACCTCACTTCTTGCCCTCTGCCACTTCATGTAAAGACCAGTGCATGTGGGCGATCTTGGGCGTCCCGCCATCATCTACCACGACCAAGGTGACCGCGGCGGACAGCTCACGCTTCTTCGAGCCTTCGCCCACCGTGAGCGTCACCGTCTGGCTGACGATGGTCGCCGCGCCGAGTGAAGTCTCGGACTCAGTCACCGTTCGCCAGGCTGTCTCGCCGAGGGCCTTGAATTCGGGCTTGAGGTGTTCCTCTCGGTATCGCTCCCAAGTACCGGCGTCTCGCCCGTTTTGGAGCACATTGGTCTTTCCATCACCCAAGAACATCCGGTCCATCGCGGCAGTGTCTCCGGCCGCTCTCGCGGCTTGGAACCGCCGCGCGAGATCGACCGCCGGGGTTGGCAGCGCGAGCTTCACGTACTTCGCGAGGAACGCGTCCTTCTCAGCGTCGGGCTTGGCGTCCCATTTTTTGTCGCAGCCTGGGCAGCAGAAGCCGATCGAGTGCCCCCTCCACTGGCGCATCGGGGTCTCCGGATCGATTTCCTCGCCTTGGATCGGGCAGCGGTCGTTCACCGCCTTGGCCGGTTGCGGGCTGGGCTGCGTCGTCTTGGGAGCGTGATGGTCGTGGTGTCCGGGCTGGGCGGCGCCGGCCAGCAGAGTGCCAGCCGCGAGCAGTGCGGCGAGAATGATGCTTGTGCGAATGAACATGTTGACCTCCGTCTATCGGGGAATGAACAGAGAACGCGGGCGCGCGTAGAGGGAGCTGAGATGTGGGCGCGATGGGTCGTCCGGCGCAAGTGCCGCTCGGGAAGCGTCGGAGGACGCTCCGGGACATCGGGCGGACTGGGCCTGCTAGACGATGAGCGCGCAGTGCATGCGCACCAGCGACGTCAGAGGTCGGTGAACCGCGTGCGGAAGCTGTCCACGTCCGATGACCGGATCGAAAAGCCGGAGTTCGGGCCATTGGACCCACTCAAGCACCGCCACCAATACCTGCGCAGGGAGTTCCAGGCCGGGCTTCTCGACCGAAAGCACCTTCCCGCCGCTCTTGTCGCATGAGCAGTCACGGGGCTGGTCTGATGTATCGCTCGTTGGCTCGAAGTCGGAGGTCACGCCATCGCTCACCGACTTGCCGTGGCAGCACCCGTGGGCCTTTGTCGGGTTTAGAGAAGCTCGCGCGACACCAACTTTCGCGAAGAACGCTGATTCGCACGCCAGATTCCCGGCGAGCAGCGAGCGGAAGTTGCAGCAGCAGAACGGGATCGCCACCGTCAGAAGGACGGCGATGAGACTCCGGAACTGGGCACTGCGGAGGATCATACTCTGGGGGAGTATACCCATCGCGCATGTGCTTGTCAAATGCGCTTCCGATGCCGACTCCGGTCGGCTGGCCGCTTCATCCACTCTGTCCATTCGCCGACCGGGCTGTGCACCTTCCTCGGGTAAACAGGCCGCCAGATCGTCTAAACGCACCATGGCCCGGGCGGGAACCTGGAGCTGCGGAGCGGTATTCTGCAGCCGTTCATATCGCGACCTCCCGGTTACCCGATCCATAATCGCGCGATGGGGCATCCCGGCCCGAAACCCCCTCTGGGACACTTAAAACCGGTTTCTGCAGCCTCCCGACCGCCGGTCATCCGATGGATCGAACCCCCACGATGTGTCGCGCCGCCGCTATGTCTATGTTGGTCTCTCTATCGCGTCGGGTTACCGCTACGCGCCCACTATTTCGAAGGCCGGTTGCTAAAGCAACCGGCCGT
>JBQTIJ010000403.1:0-5989 GCA_052388255.1 Phycisphaerales bacterium | reverse complement strand
ACGGCGAGCAGCGCGAGCCGCGGTGATGGTCTCGCGCCGTTCGGCGGCGCGGAACGAGTACTCAACCGGACGCATGGCTGAGGGTGGACAGAAGAGTCTCTTCTCTGCCGGGCAGCACCGGGTCTTGTGATGGGGAACCGTGGTGCCGGTGATACCACCGACCCCACGGTTTTTTCTTTGCCTGGCGGCGCGGCGGGCGATGCCGGTAACGGTGCTCGGCGTGCAACGCCGGCCCGGTCTGGCACTATCCTTTCAGGGTTTCTTTGGGCCTCAGAGAACCTCTGTCGGCGATGCGGCTGGCGCTGGTGCGCGTGATTGCCTCGACCAGAGTTCACTGTTGACGCGGGTACACGTTCGGCCTGGTTTCACACATGACCACATCGACGACTGCACATCCGGGCGCGCAGACCAACGGCAGCGCGGGGGCTGCGCCACCTCCAGCGCCGATCGGCGGGGCGAGCGTCATGCTCACCGAGAAACCGACGGTCGATCCTGCGGCGTCGCGCCTGATCAACGCCGAGCAGGCGGCCCGGCTGCGGGCTGTGCCGTACGCGATCAGCGGGCGGCGGCTGATGGTGGTGATGGCGGACCCGGCGGACGACAGCGCGGCGGATGAACTGAGCGTCATCACGGGGAAGCCGGTGACGCGGGTGGCGATCGCGCCCGAGCACTTTGACGACCTGCTCCGCGCCGCCTTCGGCGCCACGGCGACGCAGATGGCTGCACGGCTGGGGGGCGACGGGGTGGAGGACGACGACCTCCTCGCGAACCTGCAGGCGGTGGATGCCAGCGATGTGCAGCGCATGGCCGAGGAGCCCTCGGTCATCAACCTTGTGAACCTGATCATCCTCGAGGCGGTGAAGAGCCGGGCGAGTGATGTTCACATTGAACCGTTCGATCGCGCTCTGTCGGTCAAGTACCGCATCGATGGCGAACTCCGCCCGGCCAACTCGCCCCCCAAGGCCTTGCAGGCGGCGATCACCAGCCGCATCAAGATCATGAGCGGGATGGACATCGCGGAGCGGTATGTTCCGCAGGACGGGCACATCACGCTGCGGTTTGAGGGGCGCAAGGTCGATATCCGCGTGAGCACGGTGCCGACGATCTATGGCGAGAGCGTGGTGATGCGCATCCTCGACAAGCAGGCGATCCAGCTTGACCTGCAGACGCTGGGGATGAGCGACTCGCACCGGGCGTCGTTTGACAAACTCATCGCGCTGCCGCACGGGATGATCCTGGTGACGGGGCCGACGGGCTCGGGCAAGACGACGACGCTCTACGCCGCGCTGAGCAAGCTCTACGACCCCTCGCTGAAGATGATCACGATCGAGGACCCGGTTGAGTATGAACTCAACGGGGTGAACCAGATCCCGGTGAACCCTGACCGCGGGCTGTCGTTTGCGAGCGGTCTGCGGGCGATCCTGCGGCAGGATCCGGATGTGGTGATGGTGGGCGAAATCCGTGACGGCGAGACGGCGGACATTGCCGTGCGGGCCGCGCTCACGGGGCACCTGATCCTCTCGACGCTGCACACCAACGACGCCGCGAGCGCGATCGGGCGGTTGCTGGACATGGAGATCGAGCCTTTCCTGCTGGCGAGCGTGGTGGAGGCGGTGATCGCGCAGCGGCTGGGGCGGCGGATCTGCCAGAACTGCAAGACCACGACCCCGATCGCCGAGGTGCTGCAGCACCGGTTGATGCCGGTCGAGAAGGAAATGTTCCCCGGGATGAACGGCTACAAGGGGGCCGGGTGTGACAAGTGCGAGGGGACGGGGTACCGCTCGCGCGTGGGGTATTACGAGATGCTGCTGGTGACGCCGCAGATGCGCACCGCTGTCACCGCTGGCCGGACGAGCACGCCCGAACTGGTGCAGACGGCTCCGGCCGGGTACATGACCATGCGCCGCGACGGGTTGATCAAGGCGTCGCTGGGGTTGACCACTGTTGACGAGGTCCTGCGGGCGACGCAGGACGCCGAGGCCTGAACCACCCGCTGAGCGCTTTTCACGATGGCGACGTTCCGATACACAACTCTCGGCGGCACCAACGGCAAGGCCGGCGGCGTGATCGATGCGCCCGACCGCCCCGCGGCCGTGCGTGTGCTGATCTCCCGCGGCATCACGCCTTCGAGCGTTGAGCCATTGGATGGCGCAGTGGTCACAAAAGTCGAGAAGACGCCACGGGCGGAAGCGCCCGCCAAGGCGCGAACCGCTGGTGACGGGGCGGTGGCGACCGTAACGGCTGCGCCCGGCGTGGCCGAAGGGCAGTCGTCGGGTGCCGCGGCGGCCGCCTTCGAAGGCGGGCGGGCTCTCCACGGGCGCGCCATGTCGCTTTCGGAAACGGCCTCGTTCATTCGCGAACTGGCGACGGCGGTGCAGGCGGGGCTGCCGATGGTGCCTGCGCTGCGCACGCTCGCCAAATCTGGCCGTTCGCCCTTGCAGCGTCAGATGCTCGCGCACCTGATCGCGAAAGTGGAGCAAGGGACGACGCTGGCGGAGGCCTGCCGATCCTGGGGCCCGCCGTTCTCTGAACTCATCGTGAACCTTGTCCGCGCGGGCGAGGCCTCGGGCAAACTTGGCGAGGTGCTTCACCAGGCGGCGGACCTGCTGGAGAAGGATGTTGCGCTCCGGCGAACGATCGCCGCGGCGACGCTCTATCCGGCGATTCTGACGGTACTGGTGACGGCGGCGATCGTGGTGATGGTGACGGTGATCATCCCGCGCGTGCTGGCGCCGCTGGCCGGCGACGGGCGGCGGCTCCCCTTGCCGACGCGGATCGTGCAGGGCGCGGCGGACTTTTTCGGGGGGTATTGGTGGCTGATCGTGGGCGTGTTGGTGGCCCTCGTGGTGGTGTGGAACCGCCTGCGCGCCGAGCCCGCGTCACGATTGGCGATTGACGGGATGCTGCTGAAGGTGCCGCTCTTTGGGCCGGTGGTGCGGGACGCCCTGGTGGCCCGTTTCACGCGGACGCTCGGCACGCTGGTGAAGGCGGGGTTGCCGGTCCTCTCCGCGCTCCGGCTGACCGGTGCCACGCTGACCAACCGCGCCATGCAGAGCGCGGTGATGAGTGTGTGTGATCAGGTGGCGGCGGGCAAGACGATCGCGGGCCCGCTGGAGGCGGCGGGGCTCTTTCCGCCTCTCCTGGTGCAGATTGTCTCATTGGGCGAGCGCTCCGGGCGGCTGGCCGACCTGCTGACGCAGGCGGCAGGGGCGCTTGAGGATCGCACTACCGCCCGGGTGAAGATTCTGACGGGAATCTTGCCCTCGATTCTCATTGTGATTGTGGCGTGCGTGGTAGGCGGCGTAGTGGCCGCCATCATCCTGCCGCTGCTTGAAATGCAGGACGCCATCGCCCAATGACCACAACTCCGCCCGATTGTCCGATCGACCGTCTTGAACATGGCCCGCGCCGCGGGCTTCTCACGAGAACTCCCATGAACACTCCCCGCGTTTCGCGCCTTGCCCGTCGCTTGCCCGTGGCCCGCGCCTTCACGATCGTTGAGATCATCGTGGTCATCGTGATCATCGGCGTGCTGGCGACACTGATCGCGCCCCGGCTGATCAACCGCATCGGTCAGGCCAAGAGTTCGACCGCGCAGGCCAACGCCCAGACCCTCGCTACGGCGGTCGAGTCGTTCATCGCCGATGTCGGCACGACGCCGAGTGGTCCCTCGCTCATGTTCCTCTTTGAACGCCCCGGTGATGTCGACGCCACCAAGTGGCACGGGCCGTATGTCAAGAACATCGATCAGCTCAAGGACCCCTGGGGCAACGAGTTCATGCTGATCGTCGGCAGCGGCACGAAGAACGCCGACTTTGACATCCTCTCCTACGGCGCGGATTCCAAGCCCGGTGGCGAAGGGGATAGCGCCGACATCATCAACAAGTGACCCCATGCTCCTGACCTGCCCACGAGACCCTTGATCCAGCCCTTTCTCCAGTTTGCTCGACGACGCCTGCGGGGAACATGCGGGTCGCTGATGCTGCGCGCCCGGCCGGGGTTCACGATCGTCGAAGTGATCATCGTGATCGTGCTGATCGCCGTGCTGAGCGGCGTGGTGGTGCCGCGGCTGCTTGGTGGCGGCGGGCGCCAGGCGGAGCAGGAGGCCCGGGCCGTGCGCATGCTGCTGACGACGCTGGCCCAGCGTGATTCGATCTCCGGTCGGGCCATGGCTCTTGAGTTTGATGCCGACGCGGGCACGCTCATGCTGCTGGTCCGGCAATCGCAGACAGAGGACGCATCCACGATCGATGGCGCGGTGGACACCGCCCTCGACCCGGGGTGGAAGGCGGCCCCCATGGTGCGGCCGGTGAACCTGAAGGCGGCGGTGGTTTTGCAGGCGACCTCGGACGGCCGGGCCATCGGGGCCGGGGACGCCCGCGGTGCGGTTGCGGCGACCTCCACGGGGCTTGGTTCCTGGCGGCTTGAGATCCGCCCCAGCGAACCGCGCCCGGCGGTCTCGATCCTGCTTGGCAGGCCGGACGGGAGCGGCGATGGACGTGGGTGGCAGGTGGACCTGCTTCCCGGGCAAACCGCGGCGACCCTGCGCGGGCTTGAGTCGGCCGGCCAGTGGAGCGCGGCAGAGCCCGAGTCGATTGATCTTGATTCCTCGGGAATGCGCGAGGCGTCATGGTGAAAACTCCCCGGCATGCCTTTCGGCGCGGCGTGGCCCTGATCGATGCCATTGTGGCGTCGATCATCTTGGGCGTTGCGCTCTCGGCGATCATCGGGCTGGGGAGTCAGGCGGTGAACTCGCAGCGCCTGGGGGAGCAGCTCCAGACCGCGGCGATGCTGGCGGACGAACAACTGAACCTGGTGCTGGCGCGCGGGCCGGATGATTACGGCAAGCGCTTCGGCGGGCTTGCGGGCATCTGCGATGAGCCCTTCAGCGAGTATCGATACCAGCTCACCTTCGTCGGTGGCAGCGGCGGCGCGCCATACACGGTGAGTGCCACCATCCTCTGGGAGGCAGGTGGGCGGGAGCGGTCGATCGCGATTGAAACCATGATCGCTCCCCGTCTGGGAGAGGAAATCGATCCTGACCGTCGTCCCTTGACCCCTGTCGAACGCATCCCCGGCACCTGAACTCGGCACCATGCCCAGGCACCCTGCGCCAACCTGCCGCCCGCACCCGGTTCGATCCGGCTTCACGCTCGTGGAGCTCATTGTTTCGTCGGTCATTGTCGCGCTCTTGGCGGGGGCCACGACGCTCTCCATCTCGCGCTCGGTCAAGACGCGCGACGCCTCACAGGCACGCTATGACGCGTTCAGCCACGCCGCGGCGGCAGCGGAACTGATCGCGCGCGATATCGTGACCACCGAGCGGGATGAGAGCGAGGCCCACGTGAAACTCGCCATCACCTCGGGTGGGGCGGAGGGAGCGGAGCGCGACACCATCCAGATGCTCGCCCGCGCGTCGCGTCGGGTGCGGACGGATGAGCAAGTGCCGGAGGGGCCGGTTCACGAGGTGCAGTACCGCATTGAGAACAGTGAAGAGCGCCCCGGCACCGGCACGGCCGGCGGCTCGCGCGCGGTCGAAGGGTCCGGGACGCTCTGGCGGCGTGTGGACCCGCTTGCTGATGAGTTTCTCGATGCCGGGGGCGTGGCCGCCCCGGTGGTGGGACGGATCAAATCTCTCAAGATCGAAGCGACCGACGGCAACGAGTGGTACGACGCGTGGGACTCTGATCTTGATGGCCTGCCGCATGCCGTTCGTGTGACGGTTGTCGCCAGCGCAGGTGAGCCGGAGCGCTCGATCACCGCGCGGCGTACGGTCGCGCTCGATCGCACGCCCCTTCCCGGAACTCAGGGCGTGGCGACGCCGCCCGCGACGGGCCAGAACCAGCAGAACCCGCAGCAGAACCCCACGAACCAGAACCAGCAGAACCCGGCGACGGGCGCGGGGGGCACGGGCGGTGGTGGCTTCGGCGGTGGAGGGGGCGGAGGAGGCCGTGGCGGGCGCGGAGGCCGCGGCGGCCAGGGCGGGGGC
>JBQTIJ010000402.1:0-2270 GCA_052388255.1 Phycisphaerales bacterium | reverse complement strand
AAACCACCGGCCCGCCGGTGGTTGGGGGCGGGCGGGGGATGGACAAACTGCGGGGGGGGTTGCCGCGGGGGGGTCAGCCGCGAAGGGGCTTGGCGTTGGCGTGGAGGGTCACGTCAATGTTGGCGCGGGTGGCCTTGGAGTAAGGGCAGATGGAGTGGGCCTTGGTGACGAGTTCTTCGGCCTTGGCTTGGTCGAGGGTGGGGAGGTCGGCGTTGATGGAGGCGGAGATGAAGAAGCCCGAATCGCTCTTGTGGAGGGAGACGGTGGTGGTGACCTTGATGTCTTGAGCGCGGAGGGGGATCTTGGCCATGGCGGCGGCGGCGCCGATGGCACCGCCGAAGCAGGCGGAGTATCCGGCGGCGAAGAGTTGCTCAGGGTTTGAGCCGGGTCCGTTTGAGCCGGGAGGGGAGATGGCGAGGTTGAGTTTGCCGTCGGCGCTCAAGGCGCGGCCGTCGCGGCCGCCGGTGGCGGAGGCGGTTTCCGAGGCGAGGATGGACATGGGGGGCCTTTCGAGAGGTGAACGAAAAGGATCACCGCGGCGCGGCGGCGGGCCATGCGGGAGGATCGAAGATGCCGGGTGCGACTTTGGGATTGACTTCGAGCGCGTCCATCATGGTGAATGGGCGTGGGAGTGGTTTGCCGTCGAGGGTGACGGTCGAAGCCGCGGGCAGGGTGATGCCATCGACGGTGAGCGTGCCGGTGAAGGTGTGAAGGACGGTGGCAACGGCGGCACCCTCATGGCGGCCCTTGTACTCGAGGGAGATGAGCCGGCCGGTGGCCTGATCGATCGTGAGAAGCGAGGCCGCGCCGTTGAGGAAGACGCGGACGTGCTCGACCGGTGCTCCGGCGAGTTCGCTTCGGCCTTCGGCGATGACGATGAGACCGGGGCAATCGGCCTTGGGAGATCCATCGACATACGCCTTGAGGATGGTGACGGGCCAACGGGCGACCGTGCGGCGGAAGGCACGAGCGCGGTCGAGCGCGATGCGCTCTGCGCCCTTGGCGGTTGCCATGCCCGCTGCGTCGGCGTTCATGACGGTCGAGAACCACGAGTCGTTCCATGACTCCTTGGAGAAGGCACGCTCGGGGAACGCGACGACGGTTTCGTTGGTGACGCGGTAGGACTTGTCGCCCTGCTTTTCGATGCGTTCGGCGGTGGCGCGGAGGGTCTTGAGGTTCTTGAGTTTCTCGGATCCGCCCGCCCAGCCGACGAGTCGGTCAAGGGAGGCCTTGCCCTGCTGGACGGCGGAGTTGCTGCCGAACGGCATGGGATCATCGGCATCGAGAAAGCGGGCAGGATCTTTGAGGAACCCTTCGCGGCAGCCGTCGGAGGCGAAGAAGTAGATGCGGCCGAGGTGGAGGGCGAAACGGCGGGCGTCGCCGAGGCCGGAGAGGGGCCCCATGCGCCCGCAGGCACCGCCGCATGCGACGGCGAACTTGGCGGGTTCTTTCTGGAATTGCTCGAGGTTCTCGCGCGAGGCGAAGCGGTACTCGATGCCCTCATGCTCGATTGCGAGGTCAGGGAGGCCGTCCACTTCGGTGCCGCCGATGAGGTGGATGGGGTCCTTCACCAGCACACGTGAAGGAGGCAGGGCGCGGAGGGGAAGCGCGAATGGGCCGGCGGCCGCGAAGAGGAGAAGGGCGCGGAGGAGCATGGAGAATCTCCGGTTTGGATCAAGAGGGCGATTCTACCGACGGGCGTGAGGGGCGGGTCGGTGCGCGATCAGCCGGGTGAGCCGGGAGGGAGCGCGGCGGGAGCGGCGGCATTCGCGGGGACGGGTGCGGGGGAGGGCTGAGTGCCCATGCTGCGGCTGGTCTTGACCTTGCCGAACATTCGGTTGGGGGGCATCTTGGCGGGGACTAGTCCGCCGGGGAAGCGCGAGGCGTCGATGGCGCCGGGTTGAGCGACGGGGAGGTCCGGGGCGACAGTCGCGGCGATGCGGTTGACCTGGTTGGCGGGCTTGGGATCGGGGCGGCGTTCGCGCTTGTTCTCGGGGATGGGGCCGGGGGTGAAATCCGGGTAGTGGAGTTGCGGGATCTCGGCGTTGATGAGCGACTCGATGGAGGTGAGGAGCTCGCCCTGGTCCGGGGTCACGAGGGACCAGGCGACGCCTTCGCGCCCGATGCGGGCGGTGCGGCCGATGCGGTGGACGTAGACCTCAGGATCGTCGGGAAGGTCGTAGTTGACGACGTGGGTGATGCCGTCGACATCCAAGCCGCGGCTGGCGAGGTCGCTGGCGACGAGGACGCTGAGTTCACCCTTGTGGAGT
>JBQTIJ010000401.1:0-8595 GCA_052388255.1 Phycisphaerales bacterium | reverse complement strand
CGGGGCTTTCCCCCGTGGTCAAGCTCGCCGCCCTTGAAGGCCTCCTTGCCGGCAACCAGAACTGAAGGCGAGGCCCCTGCGGGCCCTGCGCTTCAGACCCATCCCAAGTTTCACCCAAAGGACCCGGCGATCGGCCGGGTCCTTTTCATTCATCCTCGACACTCCGGTTGTCCGCGACCTCTTGCCCGTCAATAATCACGACCCGTTCTGGAGCACCTGCATGCCGTACGTCTGCGCATTGACTGGAAAGAAAGCGTCCTTCGGCAAGCAGCGGACCTACCGCGGCCAGAAGATCGTCAAGGGCGGTTTCGGTCTCAAGCCGACCGGCATCACGCGCCGCAAGTTCCGCCCCAACCTCCAGAAGGTCACGGCCCTCATCGATGGCAGCCCGACGCGGATCTACGCGTCAACCAAGGCCATCAAGTCCGGCCTCGTCATCAAGCCGCTCAAGCGGCGCGATGGCTACACCGCGGCCCTGAAAGCCGCCGCCGCCGCCAAGGCCTGATTGTCGGGCATTCAACTGCTGAAGCCACGTTCCTGCTGAGCGATCAAAGCGATCTTGCCGCTCGGCGCGGTCCTTGCGCGCTCACACTTCGGCCCGATCGTCCCCGACAATCCGTTCTGTCTCCATGGCGATACCATTGCACATGAAGTGCGACGGCTGCGACCGCCCCGCGACTGTGCACAATCTGGTGATCGTCAAGGGGCACCCTACGGAACAGCACCTGTGCGAGCTGTGCGCGCAGAAGGCCGGGCTCCAGACCGGGGCCATCCCGGTGGCGCAGCTCCTCTTGCATGGGCTCAAGTCACAGTCAGCCGCGATCGCGGCCGGTGAGCCGGTCAAGGGCCCGGTGCCTGCTGCGCCGCCGACGTGCCCGCGCTGCGGGCTGTCATACGGCCAGTTCCGCCACCAGGGACTTCTTGGATGCGGCGGGTGCTACGAGGCCTTTGCGGAGCAGCTTGGGCCACTGCTCGATCGGGCCCACGAAGGCGCAACCCACCACACCGGCAAGATCCCGCGCCGCATCGTCGCGACCGCGACCTCCCCCGCGGCGGGTGGTTCCCCAAGTGCCGCCCCCGGCTCGATCACCATCGACCCTGCGGACCTCGCGCGGCGCGAGGCCGCGCTCCGCAAGCAACTCGAGCAGGCCGTTGCCGCGGAGCAGTTTGAGCGCGCGGCCTGCCTTCGCGATGAACTCCGCAAGCTTGCCGCGCTCGGCGAACCGGGAGGAACAGGTTGATCGAGCGCCACCAGATCATCGGCCCGGAAGCGGCGGTGCGCGGCGCGCCTTGGCTCGCGGGCACCGGGCGCGATGCGGATGTCGTGATCTCTTCGCGTGTGCGCCTGGCCCGGAACCTTGCCGGTCGTGCCTTCCCCGTTCGCTCAACGCTGGCCCAGCGGGCGGAGGTTCTGGAACTCTGCCGCGCTCACTTGATGAGCGGGTTGCTCGATCAACCGGGCCGCCGCATGGCCTGGTGTGATGTTCACGCCCTCGCGCCCCTCGAGCGCTCGCTGTTGGTCGAGCGGCACCTGATCTCCAAGGAGCATGCCAAGGGCAAGCCCCTTCCCGCCACCGTTCCCGCGTCCGCGGCTCCCGCCGGGGCGGGCACGCCTCCAAGCGCGGAGACCCTCCCGGACCCGCGTGCATTCGCGGTCTCGCTCCCCGATGAATCGCTCTCGGTGATGGTCAACGAGGAAGACCATCTGCGGATACAGGTCCTCCGCTCCGGGCTCGCGCTCACAGAGGCCTTTGAGTCTGCCGACCGGGCCGACGACCAGATCGAGGGCACGCTCCCCGGTGCCCGCGCTGCCGCCATCGGTTCAGCGGAGCCGGGCGTCACACCATCGCAGGCCCCGGGTCTCTGCTACGCCTTTTCGTCGCGCTTCGGCTATCTCACCGCTTGCCCGACCAATGTGGGATGTGGAGCGCGGCTGAGTGTCATGCTCCACCTCCCGGGTCTTCGGCTGACGGGGGAGATCGAGAAGGTCAAGCGGGCCGCGAAGGACCTGAATCTCGCGCTGCGGGGCTACTACGGCGAGGGTTCCGAGGCGACGGGGGACCTCTATCAGGTCTCGAACCAGAGCACTTTCGGGCGGCCCGAGCGAGCGGTGCTGCACGAGATCGAGCGCGAGATCATCCCCGATATTGTTCGATATGAGCGCGACGCCCGAGCCACGCTCGCCGGGAAACGTCGGCGGCTGCTCGAGGATCAGGTGTACCGGGCCCTGGCGCTGCTGCAATCGGCACGACTGGTGACGCCAGAGGAAGCACTGACGAATCTCAGTCTGGTCCGGCTCGGTATCGCGACGGGGCTGGTTCCGCTCGTCGATGCCGATGTGACGCAACTCTTCTTGCTGACGCAGCCGGCACACCTTCAGCGGGTGGTGGGGCGAGAACTTGACCAGCAGCGACGGCGTGAAGCGCGGGCCGATCTGCTCAGGGCCCGCTTGACTATTCAGTGACTATTCGGTCGGCCGGGACCTGCGGGATCCCCCTTGGAGGGAGGGTTATCCGTGCCAGATGGGCCCTGAATCGCGGGCGTTCCATGCGGTTTTCCCCCGAGGATGCTCCCGGGCTGACCGTGCGGCGCGCTTGCGCAGAGCGTTGGCTTTGCCGATATACTGCCATCGCAGCCCACGCCCCCGCTCCGGTCGGGACAGCCGGAAAAGATGCCTGTTCTTGCCGCCATTGCGCCATTTGGCTTCTCTTTCGACCCGGCGCGGTTCCTGGCGGCCTATCGCGCGGTTGGGTGTTCAACGTGCCAGTTCTATCGCAACGAACAACGCCCGCCCAAAGTGCCTGATGCGTTGAAGGCGGCTGAGTCCGCGGGCTTGCGGTTCGACTCGATCCACGGGGTATTCGGCTTTCATATTGACCCGTCCTCCGGCGATGAGATGCACCGCAAGCGGTGTCTCGACATCTACGAGAACGAAGGGAAACTTGCTAACGAACTGGGTGGCCCCATGGTGGTGGTTCACCCTTCGGCCTGGAACCCGGGCATGCGCATGATGACGCGCGACGAGGTGGTGGCGGCCTCTGGTCCGCGCTGGCCGCGGCTCGCGGAGTTCATGAAGCGGCTTGCCGAAGTGGGCGAGCGGTTGAAGGTCACGTATTTGATTGAGAACCAACCGATGAACTGCCCCCTCGGGCACGACACGGTGAAACTCGCGCAGGCGGTGCTCGCGGTCAACTCGCCGTACATCCGGATGTGTCTTGACACCGGGCACGCGCACATGACGGGCAACCTTGTTGAGACCACGCGGGCCGCGCTGCCGGCGATCGCGTACTTCCATATCCACGACAACGACGGCAAGGTCGATGACCACCGGATGCCCTTTGACGGCAACATCGACTGGCAGGGCTTTGGCGAACTCTTGAAAGAGACCGGAGCGCCGCAGCCCCGGATGCTCGAGGTCTTCTATGACGAGGCCCGGGTGGAGGAGCTCGGCCGCAACGGCTTGGGCAGCAAGCTCCTGACCGCCTGCTCGGTCTGAATGAAAGGGACCCGCGCGAGGGCGGCCGGTCGGCCACGGCCCCCGGAGTGGAGACTCCACACATGCCCGGCTTTCCCTGGCCGCCAAGGCCCAATCCCGCCGCCAAGGTCAAGACGCGCCCGCGACGGCGCGCTGATCCCGCCCTCTCGATGATGCAGCAGACGGAGGCGGCGTTGCTGGAGTACGCACGGGCCCCGTTTCCGCTTCGTGCGGATCTTGACGGCTGGCGGCCGGATGGGCCTGAGCGCTACTGCCATCGCTGCGGGCAGACGGCCGATCCGTTTGCATGGGACGCCACCGGGTGCCCGAGATGCCGCGATCAGCGCTTCCCGTGGGCGAGGATCGTTCGGCTGGGGGCGTACGTTCACCCGCTGACGCACTACGTTCGCGATCTGAAGTTCGCGCGATTCCGTCCCGCCGGTGCATTCCTTGGCGGAGCGCTCGGGGAGGCGTTGGAGCGCGAGGTTGCCATCAACGCCCGGACCGCCTCCGGTGCGGTGTGGCGTCCCCGGTTGATGGTCGTCCCCATGCCCATGAGCCCGCTGCGGAGGATCAGCCGCGGGATCGACCACGCGCGGGTGCTGGCGCGGGGCGTGGCGAGCGTGCTCGGCGCGGGAGTGCATGCTCCGCTGCGGCGGCGCTTTGGTCCGCCACAGGTGAACCTGCCGGCATCCGGTCGGCAGGCGAATGTCGCGCGATCGATGTCGCCCTCATGGCTGTCGTGGCGTGGGCCGCTTTGGAGGGCGGAGGCGGAGGGGTCGTTGATCCTGCTTATCGATGATGTGACCACGACGGGGAGCACGCTGCGGGAGTGTTGCCGCGCTCTGCGCGAGGGGTTCAAGGCCCGGGGCCGACTGTGCCCAGCGATCTGGGTGGGGGTGGCGGCGGTGGCCGGGGACGACCCGGCCCGGAGTCGCTGAGGGGGGCAGCGGGCAGAGGCGGGCTCAGCGGCGGGCTGAATCCACAACGTGAATCCCTACGATGGGGCATGAGCACGCTCAGCGTCCATCGATTCGAGGTTCGCGTCCGTTCCGGAGAGCATGATCCCGCGGGCGAGGCGATCGAGCGTGACGCGACGGCGATCGGCCTTGGCCCCGCCCGGGTGCGCACCGCGAGTGTGTACCTTGTTGAGGGTGCCCTCGACAGCCAGCAACTGGAGCAGATCCGGACCGGGTTGCTGGTGGACCCTGTGGTCGAGGAGGGTGTGCTGGGGGCGGCGCCCGCCGGGAGCGCGGAGGTGATCGAGGTGCATCCGCTTCCGGGCGTGATGGACCCTGTGGCGATGAGTGTGGAGTCGGCCATCGAACGGTTGACCGGGGTGCGGACGCGCGTGAGCACGGGCCGGCGCTACAACGTCGAAGGTCTCTCGCGCGACGACGCGCGGCGCATGGGAGAGCGGCTGCTGGCCAACACGGTCATCCAGCGGGTCGAGACCGCGCCCTTTCATCCCGCGGCGTTCCCGCGGCCGCAGGCGCATGACGCGCGGGTGAGAACCATTGCGCTCACGGGGCTTGATGATGCCGCGCTCCAGCGACTCTCGCGCGAGGCGCACCTGTTCCTCTCGCTCGACGAGATGCGGGCCTTGCAGGCGGAGTATCGCCGCCAAGGGCGCGAGCCGCGGGAGATTGAGCTCGAGACGCTGGCGCAGACCTGGAGCGAGCATTGTGTTCATAAGACGCTCAAGAGCCGGGTGCGCTACAGCGAGCCGGGCGCGGGGGTGAACGGGGGAGCAGGCGCGGGAGCGGGTGGAGTCCAGTGGTCCGGTCGGCCGGGGACCACGGTCCACGCTGACGGTTCGGTCACGATCGACAACCTGCTGAAGAACACGGTCGCGGCGGCGACCTATGAGCTCATCGCCGACGGGGTGGATTGGGCCCTGAGCGTGTTCAAGGACAACTCGGGCGTGGTCGCGCTGGATGATCGTTTCGGTGTGTGCATCAAGGTCGAGACGCACAACCATCCGTCCGCAATCGAGCCCTATGGCGGGGCGGCAACGGGCGCCGGCGGGTGCATTCGCGATGTGATGGGGACGGGGCTTGGGGCACGACCGATCGCGAACACCGACGTCTTCTGCGTTGCGCCCCCGGGTCACTATTCCTCCGGTCGCGCAGGGGAGGCAGGCGCGGCCGCGCTGCCGCCCGGCTGCCTGCCGCCGGAGCGGGTGCTGCGGCAGGTGGTGGCGGGTGTGCGAGATTACGGCAACCGGATGGGCATCCCAACGGTGAACGGGGCGGTGCATGTTGACCCTCGCTACGTGGGCAACCCGCTGGTCTTCTGCGGGTGCATTGGGCTGATTCCCCGTGATCGGATCAAGGGGAGAGCGCGCCCGGGCGACCGGATCATCGCCCTTGGAGGGCGCACCGGCCGAGACGGCATTCACGGGGCGACGTTCAGTTCAACAGAACTCGAACACACGAGCGCCGATGAGTTCTCACATGCGGTTCAGATCGGCAACGCGATTGAAGAGAAGCGCGTGCTCGACGCGCTGCTGCGGGCCCGGGATGAGAATCCCGCCGGGCCGCTCTATCACGCCATCACCGATTGCGGCGCGGGCGGGTTCTCGAGCGCGGTGGGGGAGATGGGAGCAGAACTTGGGGCCACGGTCCACCTTGATCGTGCCCCGCTCAAGTACTCCGGCCTCTCCCCTGTCGAGATCTGGATCAGCGAGGCCCAGGAGCGAATGGTGCTGGCGGTGCCGGAGGGGAACCTTGCCGCGCTGCGGCGGATCTGCGCGGAGGAGTCCGTTGAACTGGCGGACCTTGGCACATTCGGCACACCCAACGCCGAGCTTGTGCTGCTCTTTGGCGGGGCGGAGATGGGTCGGCTCAGCATGCACTTCCTGCATGAGGGCATCCCCATGCCGGAGCGCGAGGCGAGGTATGTGCCGCCCGTTGTCAAGGGGAGACCGGATGGCGGTGTCGGCGCAGCCGTCAAGGCGGGCCCCGTCGATGCGGGCGCGGCGCTGGTGCGCCTGCTGCGCCATCCCACGATTGCGAGCAAGCACTGGGTGGTACGGCAGTATGACCACGAGGTCCGCGGCGACCTTGTGCTCAAGCCCCTTGTGGGGCCGCTGGGCCGGGGCCCGGGTGATGCGAGCGTGCTTGAACCGATCGCCGGCTCCGGGCGCGGCATCGCGATTGGCTGCGGCCTTCAGACGCCGCTCGGTGACCGTGAACTGGGCGGTGATCCGTATGTGATGACGCTCGCCGCGATAGACGAGTGCGTGCGCAACCTCGTGTGCGTTGGCGCGGACCCGCAGCGGATCGCCATCCTCGACAACTTCTGCTGGCCGAGCTGCGGCAAGCCGGAGAACATGGGCACGCTGGTGCGGGCCGCCGCGGCGTGTTACGACGGGGCGAAGGCCTATCGCACGCCCTTTGTGAGCGGCAAGGACTCACTGAACAATCAACTGACGATTCCTGCGCAGGGGGGCGAGCCGGCACGGACGATCGAGATTCCGCCCACGCTCCTGATCACCGGTCTTGGGATCGTGCCGGCGATCGATCGCTGCGTGTCGATGGACGCCAAGCGCCCGGGGAACCTGCTTGTGCTGGTGGGGGAGACAGGGCGGGCGATGGGGTGCTCGCACTATGCCATGGTGCACGGCCTGCCGACGGGTGCGGAGGCCACGCCGCCAAGGACGGACCTCGGGCAGGGCCCGCGGAATGCGCGTGCGGTGGCGGGCCTGATTCGCGCGGGTGTTGTGCGGAGTGCTCACGATTGTTCAGAAGGTGGCGCCGCGGTTGCGCTAGCGGAGATGCTTATCGCCGGATCAACCCCTGCGCGACCCATCGGCGCGCGACTGGCGCTCGGGGCCCTGCGCTGGGATGGGCAGGGGCCGGGACCCGCCTTGGCCGCGCTCTTCGCGGAGACGCCGAGCCGATATCTCCTCGAGATCGACGCAGAGCGGGCGGTGGAGGTAGCCCGGTTGCTGGAGGGCGTGCCACATGCCGTGGTCGGCGAGTTCAACGCTTCCGGTCGATTGACGGTTGACCTTGCGGGGATTGATGCCTCGGTCGAGGAACTGGCGGCGGCGTGGCGGGAGCCGCTCGACTGGTGATCCCGGCGGCGGCTCTTCAATCGGCCAGGCGTGCCCGGGTGCGCAGCAGTGCGACGAGCACAGGCCCTCCGGCAAGAGCGGTGATGACGCCGATGGGCAGCCGACCACTGCCGAGATCAATGATGGTCGAGAGCGCATCGGCGACGATGACGAGCGCTGCGCCGAGCAGGCCCGCCGCGGGAACGAGGACGCGGTGCCCGGGCCCGCCGAGGAGCCGGACGACATGGGGCGCGACGAGCCCGACGAAGCCGATGGGTCCGGCGAGCACAACGGCGACGGCGGTGAGAACTCCGACGATAAGGAAGAGCGTGCGGCGCAGCCGGGCGACGGGAAGCCCGATGCCGAGGGCCTCGTCATCGGAGAGCGATGAGGCATCGAGGGCGGGGCTGAACTTCATGGCCCAGCCCGTGAGCGCGAGCGTGAGGATCAGGGCGGCGGCGATGACGGGGCCCGGGGTGTCGTCGCTGATGCCCCCGACGAGCAGGCGCGACAGAGGAAGGTTCGCGGCCGGGGCGAGGTGCTGGGCGAGCATGATCCCCGCCCCGCTGAGCACGCCGAGCACAACGCCCGTGAGGATCATGGAGAGCGGATCAATGACCCCGTGACGGTGACTGAGAAGAAAGAGCAGTCCCATTGCCAAGAGCACGCCCGCGACGGCGGGAAGGATGGTCCACGCGATCGCTCCCTCGCCGAGCGAGGTGAAGACCCCGTGACCGCTGACGAGTGCGCTGATGGCTACGGCGAGCGACGCCGCGGGTGAGAGCCCGAGCAGATCCGGCGACGCGAGTGGGTTGCGGAGCAGGGCCTGCAGGAGCACGCCGCAGACCCCGAGCGACCACCCGACCGCCGCGGCGGTGGCGATGCGCATGGCGCGGAGTTCGGCGAAGCGCAGGGCATCGTCAAACCCGATGCCGCCCTTGTGCGCGAGGAGGCGGAGCGTGCAAGCAAGCACGAAGGTCAGGAGCGCCAGCCCCAGCATGTTGATGGGTCGGACCCGCACGCCCGCGAGCGTAGGTGCTCGGGACCTGTGGACCGCTCA
>JBQTIJ010000400.1:0-10014 GCA_052388255.1 Phycisphaerales bacterium | reverse complement strand
GCCATGCCCAGCGCCGTTGTCATCCGCACCGCCGGCACCAACTGCGATGCGGAGATGGTCCGCGCCTTTCAACTGGCGGGGGCGGCCTGTCACACCATCCACCTGAACGCGCTCTGCGACGACCCTTCGCGCCTCGCGGAGTTTGATTTGATCGGGTTCCCCGGCGGGTTCTCCTAGGGCGACGACATCGCCTCGGGCCGCATTTTCGCCATGCGCCTCCGCGTCGAGCTCTACCCCGCCCTTCGCGCCGCCGCCGAACGCGGGGTGCTCATGATCGGTGCGTGCAACGGCTTCCAGACCCTCGTGCAGGCGGGGCTCCTCCCCGGGCCCGGCAGCGCGGACGCGCCGTGGCCACAGGCCGGCGCACCGGCCCAAGAGGTCGCCCTGACGCACAACGCGGGCGGGCGGTTCATCGATCGCTGGGTGGGCGTGCGGGTCGTCGAGGGCTCCGTCTGCCTCTGGACCCGCGGCCTCGCGGAGGACTTTCGCGGCGAAGCGCTCGAGGATGTCCTGCGGCTGCCCATCGCTCACGGCGAGGGCCGTTTCGTGGTGCGCGATGCGGAGGTCTTGGCCCGCCTTGAGCGCTCGGGGCAGGTGGCGCTCCGATATGCCCCAGGCGACAACCCCAACGGCTCAACCAACGACATCGCGGGGATCTGCGACCTTTCCGGCCGCATCTTCGCCCTGATGCCCCACCCGGAGCGGTATCTCGAGTGGACTCGCCACCCCTACTGGACGCGGCTCGACGCCAACCTGCGGCTGCTGACGCCGCCGGGGCTCGCGATGTTCCGCAATGCCGTCGCCGCGGCGGAGCGGTCCGCAGCCACCGCGACGCCTCGGATCAATGCTGGTGTGGGCACCGCGCGCTGAGGCAACGTGTGCAAGTGGCCCCGACGTCCACCCATCGGAGCAATCATGGAGCCCTGCACAGAACAAGCCCAACGCAGCGACCAGGGGTACGGGACTGCCTCTCCCGCTGAGGTTCCTGAGCGGGTGGGCGAGGGGTTCGCGTGCCTTCGGTGCGGCTACGACCTTGTGGGCCAACCGCGCGAGGGTGTCTGTCCAGAGTGCGGCGCGGCAGTGCGGAACTCCATAGCCCGCTCGCTCTTCCAACTGTGCACACTGCGAACCTTGCGGCGCTACGAGGTGGGCGGGTTGCTCTTTCTGCTGTCGATCGGGACGATTGTCCTGGTGGTCGCAGGCACCGTGTTGAGTGCATCCTTGCCGCGGTCTGGAATGAACTCGGGGATGGAGGTCGCCCTGCCGCTCATCCTCACGCTCGCGACAATCGCGGCGTTCGGGGGCTACGCATGGGCGTGGATTCTTGTTCTGCGGGCACCGGAACTCCGAGGCCGAAGTAACTCGACTGATCAAGAATGGCACCGGACCATTCGGCGCGCCTGCGCTGGCGGCGGCGTCGTGATGGTGACAATCGGCGCTGCTGGCGCATTGGCGATCGTCGGCGGATTCGGTGACGAACGCCTCGCACCGTTGGGCTTCCCCCTTGCGGCGGCCTCCGCGACACACTTCCTGACTATCGCCCCGGCCGCGCGAATCGTGCTTCAAGGCCTGGCGCGGCCGCCGCTTGGGAAAATCACGAGCACACTGAAGTGGTTCAGCATCGTTGCACATGGGATCGTCGGCTTGCCTTTGGTGATCCTGCTGCTCGCGGTGGTCCTGGCGAACTCAGAGAACATAATCGGCCTTGGCTTCGGCTATCTCTGGATGGTGCCGGTCTACGGCGTGTGGACGATCGTCTACATGGTGTACCTCGCCTACTTTGCGGTGAAGATCCGAGCCGAGGTTCGGCAGGCCCGCTACCTCGCAACCGGCTAAAACGACACCCGATGTCAATACATGGTGATCGACCCGACCCAACTTGCCCGCTCAGTCGCCGCACGGTCCGCCATTGACTATGACAAAGCGTGCGGCAATTGCAACTACAACCTGCGTGGCTTGACGCGGGCAGCAGTCTGTCCAGAGTGCGGAACGCCGATCGACTGCGGGGTCACACCGGGCGAGAGTGCTTCGGCA
This sequence comes from Phycisphaerales bacterium, assembly GCA_052388255.1. Taxonomy (GTDB): domain Bacteria; phylum Planctomycetota; class Phycisphaerae; order Phycisphaerales; family UBA1924; genus JAEUIX01. Next base: position 7,980 of record JBQTIJ010000400.1, on the reverse strand, counting down.
GCAGGCAAGCGTTCGTCGCGCCCGTCGGGACCGCGAACGGTGATGGACTTCTCGTGGGCCGAACTCGGGCGGCTCGGCACCGCGGCCACCATGGTTTCATGGGGCATGCTCACGGTCGCCCTTGCCATGGGAATCCAGTGGCTGCGGTGGCTTTTTCTCGCGCACGGGTGGGAGGATCGCAGCGGCCCGGTCGCGGCCGTGCTCCTCGGGATTGCGGCTGTCGGTTCGGCATGCGCGGGCATGGGCACCTTGCGGATCGTCACACAGGCGAGCGCCGTCGGGCAAACCGAACATGGGCATAAGCCAAAGGCGACCTACGCGGCGTTTCTCAAGACGCTGCCGCTCTCGCTTCGACTCTGCTCCGCGGGGTTGGTACCAGCACTCGCGGTGGGCTTCGGGGTCGCTGCTGCGGGGGCGATGCTCGACCACAACTCGCCACTCGCTCACTCCATGACGTTCGTGGCCGTGACGCTTCTGGTCGTCGGGTTCGTTGGCCTCGGCCTGCTCTCGGTGATCATCCACGCGCTCTCGTACATCATCGGCGACGACCTCGCGCTCAACCGCGGCATGATCGGTGCCGCGGGCGTTCCGCTCTGCGGGTTCGTTCTGGCACTCTCACCGGTGTGGGGGCCGCTGGGCGGATTCGATGGGTACATCGCCCCGGGTACGGTCCTCACGTTCTCGGTGATCGTCTCGATCGTGCCCGTGATGTGGTTGGCTGGGGTGCTCTCGTTCGGACAATCGTGCCGGTGGACCCAGCGCAACATTCTGATCCGAGAGGAAAAGGACCAGCGGGCACTCGACCGTGCCGCGAGAGAGACCGCCCGGATGAACCAGCGCATGGCGCAGTCAGAGTCCTGATGCCGGCTTATCGGCCGCAGAGCATCTGCCGCCGATCACGGCAGCGTCGGGCATTGAGCGAATGGCGCGTCCTCGTTTTGGGGTAAGCCCGCGACGGGCATCGGAAATCGACGGGGGCTCGACCCGAAAATAGCCCAATTCACTGGAACCTATCTGTCTCCAGACCGAAGAGAGAGTACTGTTCTTGCGCGTTCTGCGCAGCGGAGATTTCCGCCCGTTTGAGGGGGTTCGACGATCATGGCGACTGGCTCAACTCGCAAACCGGGCACGTTCATCGGCACCCTCTGGATAGGCGGGCTTTGCTTGCTTGGACTCGGGTTTGCCGCAGCGGTCGCGGTGCCTCCGAACCCGCTTCAGACGCTCAAGCCCGATTGGTATTTCAAGGGGAGCCAGCCGACCCCGCCGTACATCGACGGCGAGCCGAATCCGGACTTGGCCGAGTTTCTCCCGCCCACGCATTGCGGTGCCTGTCACGGGTTCTACAACCCGGACCAGGAGCCCTACACGCGGTGGCAGCATTCGATGATGGCCCAGTCCTTCCGCGACCCGGTCTTTCGAGCCGCCATGTCGATCGCGCAGCAGGACGCGGCGTTCGTGGGTGACACCTGCATCCGCTGCCACGCACCTTCAGGGTGGATTCAGGCGAACAACGCGCCGAGCGACGGCTCGGGGCTTTCCAGCCAGGACAAGGAAGGCGTGACCTGTCACACCTGCCACCGCATGGTGGACCCGGACTACAAGCCCGGCATCAGCCCTTCGCCCGACATCTTCATCCTTGCGGACCTTGGCGACAACGCTCCTGATGGCCTCGACTCGAACTCGTACGTGGTGGACACCAAGGACCGGCGGCGCGGGCCCTTTGATCTTGGCCCGAACTTCACCGCCCACCGCTTCCTCGAGTCCGCCTTCCATCGCAGCTCCGACCAGTGCGCCTCCTGCCATGACGTGAGCAACCCGGCGTATGTGCGCCAACCGAACGGGGCTTACACGCTGGGGGCGATCGGCGAGAACCACGAAACGCTGCTGAAGCACGACATGTTCCCCGAGCAGCGCACCTACAGCGAGTGGAAGCACAGCGCCTTCGCGCTCGGCGAGGTGCAGATGGGGACAAACCGATACGGCGGGCAGACGATCGACCCGCAGACGCAGGTGGTGTCGCCGCGTACGGCCTACAGCAGTTGCCAGGATTGCCACATGCCGACGACCAGCGGCTTTGGCTGCGAGATCTTCCTTGATCCGCCCTTCCGCAATGATCTGCCGCTGCACAACTTCAACGGGGCGAACTCGTGGGTGCTGCGTGCCGTCAAGAACCTTTATCCGGACGTGGAAAGCCACCTCTTCTTCCAAGGCGAGATCGACAACTCGATCAACCGCAACATCACCATGCTGCAAAGCGCGGCGGACCTTTCAGCAACGGTCACCGGAAGCACGCTCACGGCCCGGGTGACCAACCAGACCGGCCACAAGCTCCCCACCGGCTACCCCGAGGGGCGTCGCATGTGGCTCAATGTGCGGTTCCTTGACGGCAACGGCGGGGTGATCGAGGAGCGCGGCATTTACGACGACGGCACGGGCGCGTTTGACGCGACCGGCACCAAGGTGTACGAGACCAAGCACGGCCTCGACACCGATGTCGCGACGGTCACTGGACTATCGCCGGGTCCCTCCTTCCACCTGGCCCTGAACAACAAGGTCTTCAAAGACAACCGCATCCCGCCGCAGGGGTTCACGAACGCGGCGTATGAAACCGTCGGCGCGGGCGTGGTCGACGCCACATACCTCGATGGTCAGTACTGGGACGACACGCTTTATGCGATCCCGGCTGGCGCAGCCCTTGCGGAAGTCCGGCTCTTCCACCAGACCTCGTCGAAGGAATACATGGAGTTCCTCTTTAACGAGGACGTGACGACGCCTTTTGATCGGGCCCAGCCCTGGGGGCAACTCGCCTACCAGCAGTGGCTGCTGCTCGGCAAGAGCGCACCGGTGGAGATGGAACTTGTGATCGTGCCGCTCTCGTCGTGCCCCATCGACTTCAACAACGACGGCATCGTTGAGCCCGGGGACCTTGACGAGTTCATCACGTTCTACTTCAGCGATGTCGAGGAGGAGCGCAATCAGTGCGACTTCAACAACGACGGCATCGTTGAGCCGGGCGATCTCGACGAGTTCATCACGGCCTACTTCGAAGGTTGCTGAACCCGCCCACGGCACACGGGGCCCTCTCAGGCGAGGTCACTCCTGCATGGCCGCAAGATCGGCGTCCGGGATATCCGCGTTCGTGAAGACTCGCTTGACGTCCTCGTTGTCCTCGAGCGCTTCCACAAGCCGCAACAACTCCCTTGCGGCCTGGCCCGCCACCGTTGTTGTGGTCGTCGGAATCATCTCAAGCCCCGATTCGCCGAGCGCCAACCCGCCCCGCGAAAGCGCGTCCTTGACCGTGCCGAGCTGCGTTGGATCGGTGAGCACGACAAACCCGGGTTCCTCATCCTCGCCGGGGCGCACATCCAGTGCGCCAGCGCCAAGGGCCGCCTCGATCACCGCGTCCTCTTCGCGTGCGGCCGCGCGAACGATGATCTGGCCCCGATGCTCAAACTGGTGAGACACGCAGCCGGTTGCGCCGAGTTTGCCGCCGTGGTCGCCAAGAAGCAACCGAACATCGCCTGCCGTGCGGGCGCGGTTGTTGGTGAAAGCATCGATGATCACCGCCACGCCCCCGGGGCCATAGCCCTCGTATCGAACGGGCTCGTAGTCGTCGCCCGCGCCCCCACCGACGCCCTTCTTGATGGCCCGGTCGATGTTGTCCGCCGGGACATTGTGGTAGCGGGCCTCGTCCATTGCGGTCCGCAGCGCGAAGTTGAAGTTCGGGTCAGGCCCGCCCTGTCGCGCCGCGCTGATGATCGCCCGCGAGCACATGCTCCACGCCTTGCCGCGGCGCTTGTCCACGACCGCTTTGCGGTGCTTGATCTTGCTCCACTTGTTGTGACCCGCCAAGAACAGACTCCATGGATTGCGATCTCTGTCGCCCCTGATTCATCGAGCTCGGCCGGCCTTCGCCCCCGCGGCTCGTGGGCGGCCTGTTCGCTTGGCCCGGGCTGATCGGGGCTCGCGTGCGGCCCGGGCCGTGGACTGGGCCGCGACCCATCCTTGCAGAAGGCGATACGCCTCCGGGCCCTCGGCCGGTCGGACCGTCTTGTTCAGCAGGGTTGTGGCGTCCGAGGGCGCAGAGCCCGCAGGCAGGATGCCCGCTGACACGAGGGCAAGCGTGAGGGGTTCATCAGCCGGGATCTGGTGTACACCCAGAGCAACAAGGGCCGTGCGGTGCGCGGCAAAGGGTGTGGTGATCGCGAGGAGATAGGCCATGGCCTCGCGCTTGGGAACCGATTCGAGCCGCGCGAGCGCGAGAGTGTGCTCGCGCTTGTAGACCTCGCGCAGCGCTTCCTTGAGCCGGGTCGCCCGCGCCGCGGGGCCAGGAAGTGTCCGCCCGAGGGCCGAAGCCACCTCGTCCACGGTCGAGACACGCAGTTCGTTGCTGTCAACAAACGCCCGCCCGAGCGCGACCATCGCCAGTTCCACTTTCTCAGCGGTCGTGTCCTCCATTAGGACTGAGCGCATGAGTTCGGTCAGCACCGGATCCGCCGCGACCATCGGGGCTGCGGTCGTGCCGACGGCACCGGCCGCGGCCTGTTCCGCTTCCTTCTTCCCGCCTGTCGGCTGCGAATCAACAGCAGCGCCCTGTCGGCGGGCGTCGGCAGCTCGGAGCTTTCCAAGCAGCGCGGTCAGTTTGGATGATCCGGCACCGCCGCTCATCCCGCGTTCCCCCCACCGAGGGGCTCGCTGGCGTCGCGGGCCTTGGCCTCTCGCTCGGCCACGACTTTGCCAAGGGCCTCCATGACCGCTGCCTGTCGCTTCGCGGCTTTGTCGACCTCGAAGACGAGTTCCGGAATGGCGCGAACGTGGATCTTGCCCATGATCTCGCGGCGCAGGTGAACGGCGGCATGCCGCAGGCCGGCGAGGACTCTGGTCTCGTACTTCTCAGGAAGGACGCTGATGCGGATGTCGGCCTTGGAATAGTCCGGGGCAACATCGCAGGCCGTGACGGTGATGATGCCCGTGACACGCGGGTCGTTGAGCCCGCGGGTGATCACATCCTGGAGTGCTCGCCACAGCGAAGAGGCAAGTTGATCGCGCTTGTAGGAAGGGTGCGCAGTCGCCGAGCCGCGTCCGGCGGGATCTCGCGGTGCCTCGCCTGGAAAGGGAATCGGCTCAGGAAGGTTGGTGCTCATCGACGCTCCTCCGCCTGCCAGAGTGGCCCGCCGAGGTCGTCAAGCAGGTCGCCCGACTCTTCACCGCCGAGCCCGATGCCGCCGGTGTTGTCACCGTGCAGTATCTCGCGAAAGACCGGGCCGAGCGATGCTTCGCCCTGGGCTCGGGCCTTGTCGAGGATCCGATCCATGCTGGCCTGAAGGCGCGGAACATCGTTGCCCACAATGGCCACGCCGATGCGGGCCCGACGACAATCGTCCTGCGAACCGACCTCCGCCACGCTCGCTTGATGCTCGCGGTGCAGACGGTCCTTGAGCGATTTCACCACGCGCCGTTTGTCCTTGAGGGACGCGGCGTCGTGCAGCAGCAGATCAAACTGGAGAACGGCAATCTTCATCGGGGTCGGAGCAAGAGGGCTCAGAGCGTGCGCTTGACCTCGACCTTCTTGTAGCATTCGAGCACGTCGCCTTCCTTGATGTCGTCGTATCCGACGATCTTCATGCCGCACTCCATGCCGGAGCGGACATCGCGAACGTCGTCCTTGACACGCTTGAGCTGCTCGAGCACGCGGTCCTGCTCGATGACGATGCCGTTGCGCGTGACGCGGATGAGGGCGTCGCGCTGCACCAGCCCGTCGGTGACATAGCAGCCAGCGATGGTGCCGACGCGCGTGACCTTGAAGACCTTGCGGACCTCGGCATGGCCGAGCACTTCCTGCCGGATCTCGGGCTCGAGCAGACCGCTGGCGGCCTTCTTGACGTCCTCAGTGATGTCGTAGATGACCTGGTACGTGCGGATCTCGACGCTCTTCTGCTCCGCCATCGCACGGGCCTTGCCGTTGGGAATGACGTTGAAGCCGACGATGACGGCCTTGCTCGCCTCGGCCAGGGCCACGTCGCTCTCCTGGATCCCGCCGACGGCCGAGTGCAGCACACGCACCTTGACCTCCGCCGTCGAGAGCCGCTCGACCTCGTTGCGAATGACATCGACCGAGCCCTGCACATCGGCCTTGAGCACGATGAGGATTTCCTTGACGTTCGCGTCCTTCATCTGGCTGAACAAGGAGTCGAGCGTGACCTTCGGCTGCTGGAGCGCGGTCTGGCGATCGCGTGCGCGGCGCTGTTCCGCGGCCTCCTGGGCCTTCTTGAGCGAGTCGGCCACGAACATGAGGTCGCCCGCCGCTGGGACTTCATCAATCCCCGAGATCTGCACTGGCATGGCAGGGCCAGCGTTCTTGATGCGCCGCCCCTGGTCATCCGTGATGTCGCGGACGCGACCGAACGCGCCACCGGCCACCACAAAGTCGCCGACCTTGAGCTCGCCCTCCTGGATAAGGACGGTCGCGACGGCGCCGCGACCCTCGGCCAGCGTGGCTTCGACCACGCGCCCGCGGGCGGTGCCGGAAAAGTCCGCCTTGAGCTCGAGCAACTGGGCCTGCAGGTCGAGGACTTCAAGGAGCTGCGTCAGCCCCGTGCCCTTGGTGGCGCTTGTGCGGATGACCTCGGTCTGGCCGCCCCACTCGACAGGGTTGAGCCCGTGCTCGGCGAGCTGGCCCATGATCTTCTGCACTTGGCCGTCGGTTGCTTGCGGAGAATCGATCTTGTTCAGCGCGACCACGATGGGCACCTTGGCCGCCTTGGCGTGGTTGATGCTCTCGATGGTCTGTGGCATGACGCCCTCGGGCGCGCCGACCACAAGCACCACCACGTCCGTCATCGTCGCACCGCGCGAACGCATCTCGGTAAAGGCCTGGTGGCCGGGCGTATCGAGGAAGACGACCGGCTTCAGCTCGGCCCCCACCTCCACCGCGACACGGAACGCGCTCGTCTTCTGCGTGATGCCGCCCGCTTCGCCCGCCGCCACGTTGGTCTTGCGGATGGCGTCAAGCAGCGACGTCTTGCCGTGGTCAACGTGGCCCATGATCGTCACGATCGGGGCCCGGGGCCGCTCGTCCTGGCGCTTGCGATCGACGAACCCACTCGACACCACCTCTTCGGCGGTCTTCGCCGTCTTGATCACCAGATCAAGATCGAACGCCATCATCACTTCCTGGGCCCGCTCAGGATCGATCCCCGAGTTGACCGTGGCCATGATGCCGGTCATGAAGAGCTTCTTCAGGATGTCCGCGGCCTTGACACCGCTCGCCGTGGCGAGTTCCTTGATGGTGAACGGAGCGACAATCTCGACCACGCCCGATGCGGGGCCGCCGTCGATGCCGGCCTGAGCGGACTGCCGCTGGCGTGCCTCGCGGCGGCGCTGCTTCAAGAGGCCCGACGCACGGGCCAGACGGTCCTCCCGCTCCGCAAGGTCCTGTTCGGTGAAGCCGGTGCCCAGGGGCACGTCATCACCTCCGGCCCGACCGCGCCGCCGGGAAGGGACGCCGCCAACGTCGCCGGGGCCGCGGCGGGTATTGCGCCGTGCGTTGGCATCGTCTCGCCCCGGGCCGGTGACGCCGGTGCCGCGGGCTGGTCCGCCGGGAGTGAGGGGGCGACGCGGACGCGGTGCCTCCACCTGCTCGGCCTGCTCGATGCGAACGACCTTGGGACCGGTGAGACTGATCTTGGCACGCTCGGTCAGGAGCTGGCCTGCGGGCTTCACAATCGATGGACGCGTCGGCACGTTCATCACGGGCTTGAATGCAGGCCGAACGGTCTGCTGCGGACGACCCGCAGGGCCTTGCGCCGGTGGCGCGCCCGGACCGACCGCTGGAGGTCCGTCGCCAGAGGGTGGCGCAGGGGGTGCCGCTTGATGGGCGGCAGGGGGCGGTGATGCGGGCGGCTCCATCACCCGAGCGACGGGCACCGGCACGGGGCGCGGCGCGACGGGCGCGGGCGGCGCGGAGACCGGCTGCGCCGG
>JBQTIJ010000399.1:0-6844 GCA_052388255.1 Phycisphaerales bacterium | reverse complement strand
CTCCGTCGATGCTGTGCGGAGCTTGTGTACATGGCCAAGGCGAGCGGGGTCACCGTGATCCTCGTCGGGCATGTGACCAAGGACGGCCAGCTTGCCGGCCCACGGATGCTCGAACACCTCGTGGATGCCGTGCTCTACTTCGAGGGGGACCGATACCACGCACACCGCATTGTTCGGGCGGTCAAGAACCGGTTCGGAAGCACGCTCGAACTCGGGCTCTTTGAGATGACGGGCGAAGGCCTGCGCCAGGCCGGCGCGGGACTGACCTTCGCCGCCATGACAGGAGACGCAGGGGCCCGCCCGGGGACCGTCTGCTGCCCTGTCATGACCGGTTCGCGCTGCTTGCTCGTTGAGCTTCAAGCCCTCACGGCCACCGGCTTCCCGGGTGCCACCAAGCGCAAGTCTTCGGGCCTTGACTCGAACCGCCTCGCGATGCTCATCGCCGTGCTCGAGCAGCACGCGGGGCTGCGGCTCTCCGATCGCGACATCTTCGCCAGCGCAGTGGGGGGGATCCGGGTCGCCGAGCCAGCCGCGGACCTCGCGCTGCTTCTGGCCATCACTGGGGCCCACATGAAGCGGGCCCTGCGCGCGGGCGCGATCGCGATGGGCGAAGTCGGCCTCGGGGGCGAAGTGCGCCCCGTGCCCCAGCTCGATCAGCGTTTGGCTGAGGCGGAGCGGCTGGGCTTCAAGCTCGCGCTTGTCCCCGCCGCTCGCCGTTCCGGCAAGGCGGCAGCAAGCACTCCTCGCCGTGGCGGCATGGAGGTCCTTGAGGTCCGTCGCATCGCAGAAGCCATCGACCAGCTCGGTTGACAAGCGCCCCGCCGCGCCGAGGTTCACTCAGGAATGGACCGGCGCGGGCGCACCTTGGGAGACGACGGGTGTGCCGGGGAACTGTTTGATCCCGTCCTGCTTCACTGTCCGTCCGGTTCCCTTGGCGATCGGGGACCGCTCCGGGATGACGAACTGGTCATTGGCCTGCTTGGCTGACCACGCGAGCGCCGCGTCCGCCGCCTTCAGCATCGACTCATCGGCGTTCACGGTGAGCTCACGGATGCACTGCTCAATGGCCCGTTCCGCCAAGTCAAAGAAGTGCATCGCCGCGGCTTTGTCGCGCTGGAACTCAAGGTCTGCAGTCCCGTTCCCGGCGTGGGCACGCATGTCGCTGTCGAGTTTGCTGAGCGTGCAGCCCCAGCCGTGCAGCCAGAGGGCAAAATCACCAATGCGGGCCTGGATGGCCTGGCGATCGAGGATCTTGACATCCCACGCGCGGCTGGTGATCTTGAACTGATACGAGAGTTCGCGAGTCAGGTTGGAGAGCCGGTCGGCCACCGGCTGAAGCTCCGGAAGGCAGCGGGTGATCTTGGGGAGAGGACGCCGGATGCCGAGGAAGACCTCAAGCCCCAGTGGCACCGCAAGCTTCATGATGCGCGGGTTGAAGGTGCTCTTGACCGCCTTGGAAATGAATGCACCGAACGTCTCGTCGGAGTCCTTGAGGAGGGCGTTCTTCACCCCGAGCATCTGCTCGGCCAGTTGCTTGCCGCCGTACCCGAAGACGTAGCACTGCATGATCTCGTTCGCACCCTCCACGATCAGGTTGATCCGCGAGTCGCGGAAGACCCGCTCCACCTCGTTCTCGCTCATGTAGCTCTCGCCGCCCATGATCTGGATGCCGTCGTTGACGACGCGCCACCCCATCTCCGAGCAGAAGACCTTGCAGATCGCGGTCTCGACCTGGTGGTCCTCCTCGTGCCGATCGAGCATCCCCGTGGTCATGTACAGCACCGCGTCCATCGCGTAGTCGAGCGCGGCCATGTGCGCAATGCGTTGGCGGACCAGTTCCTTGTGCGCGAGTGCCTGGCCGAACTGGAAGCGTGTGGCCGCCCACTTGGTTGCCTGGTCCCGTACCCGTCGCGCCCCGCCGAGCATGCCCGCGCTCAGCGTGCAGCGCCCGTAGTTCAGGCATGAGAGCGCCATCTGAAGGCCGCGGCCTTCCTTGCCCAGAAGGTTGCTCTTGTGTACCCGCACCCCGTGGAAGCGGATGCGCGCCTGCCATGTCCCGCGGATGCCGCACTTGCTGCGGTTCTTCTGCATGATCTCGACGCCCGCCATCTCCGGGTGGAGCACCAGGGCCGAGATCTTCCCCTTACCGTCGGCCGTCTTCTCGCGGGCCATGACGGTGAAGAGTCCGGAGAGCGCACCGCTCGTCGCCCACTTCTTTTCACCGTAAATGACATAGTGGTCGCCATCGCGCTCGAAGTAGGTCTCCTGCCCGCCCGCGTCGCACCCCACATTTGGCTCGCTCAAGCAGAATGCGCTCAGCCAGTCCTTCGCAAGGCGCGGCAGCCACTTCTTCTTTTGCTCTTCCGTGCCGAAGAGCATGACCGCTTTACAGCCGATCGACTGGTGGGCCGACACCATGACGGCCGTGCTTCCGCACTGCCAACCAATGCGCTCCAGCACCCGGTTGTAGCTCGTGATCCCGAGCCCAAGGCCCCCAAACTCCTTGGGGATGGTCATGCCGAGCACGCCAAGTTCGAAAAGCTTGTCGATCACCCAGCGCGGGATCTCCTGCTCCTGGTCAATCGCCACCGCCGGGTGCTCGTTCCGAAGGTAGTTGTCAAGGCGCGCCAGCAACTGGTCACACTCGGCCTGCTCCCGTGCGTCGGTCTGCGGGTAGGGGAAGTAGAAATCCTCCTTCACCCTCCCCCAGAAGAAGTTCTTGACCGGCCCCATCTTCGTGGGCTCGGCACCCAGCCACTCCTCCGCCTCCGCCAGGAGTTTCTTGTCAGCGTCGGAGATGCCCTTGAGGTTCTTCAGGTCGGCCATGGCGTAGGGTCCGAATGCGGTGGAGAGACGGTCAATCACGGGCCGCGCCGGCCTGCGCCGGTGCGACAATCCATGTTATGGCATTGGCACCCTCCCCCGCCCGTTCTGCCCGAACGTTCCCAGACCCCCAGCGCGGCGTTTGGCAGTGGAAACGCTTGCAAAAAGTTGCCAAACTCTCCAAATTGGTGTCCACTCTCCACTCGGGCTCACGAATATCCCTCAGCCCAGGCGGGTAAGGCGGGGACCAGAATCGGACCCATCCTGTCACCCCCGCTGTTACGGAGTGTCTGATCATGCGATCGATCGCCGCCCCCGCCCTTCTCGCCGCCTGCGCGCTCGCTGTGAGCGCCCATTCCCTTTGCGCCCAGGACCTCTACGACACCACGGTCCTGCGGACCATGAACTTTCAGTTCCGCGATGCCAACTGGGAGGCCCTTCTGCGGGCCAACTACGCCGCGCAGGTCAACATCCTCGCCGACCTCACGGTCGATGGCATCACGTATCCGAGCGTGGGCGTCCGCCTCCGAGGCAACACGTCCTACACCGCGCTCCCAGCCGGTTCCCAGAAGTTCTCACTGAATGTGGAGCTTGATGCGGTCGACCCGGAGCAGGATCTCTACGGCTTCTCATCGCTCAACCTGAACAACGGGTTCCACGACCCGACCTTCTGCCGCGAGGTCCTGTACAACAACTACGTCGCGCAGTTCATCCCCAACCCCCGCGCCAACCACGTGCTCGTCACGCTCAACGGCCAGAACTGGGGCGTGTACATCAATGTCCAGCAGTTCAACAAGACGATGCTCAGCAGTCATTTCCCCGACACCACGGGACTCCGCATCAAATGCGCCAACAACCCCAACGGGCCGGGCCTGCGCTACAACGGTGCCGCCGCCTCGGGCTACACGGGCTACGAGATCAAAGACCCCGGCGGGTTCACTGATCCCTTTGTTCCACACATCGCCGTCTGCAACGCGTTGACCAACGGTGTCGTCGCCAACTGGCAGACCAGCATCGACCCGCTCTTTGCCGTCGATCCCTCCATCTGGTCGGTGGTCTTTGAGAACATCCTCACCGATGATGACAGCTATGTCAACAAGGGTGCGGACTTCATGACTTACCGCAACCCGACAGACGGCCGCACGTACCTGCTCCAGACCGATGCCAACGAGACCTTCACCCAGACCACCTGGGCCTTCAACCGCAACTTCACCCAGACCACCAAGCCCGTGCTGAACCGGGTGCTTTCGGTCGCCGAGCTTCGCCAGCGCTATCTGGCCCACTATCGCACCACATTGGCCGATCTGAACTGGGCCTACTTCGGCCCCCGGGCCGCCGCCCTGCGGACTCTGATCGAGCCCCATGTGCAGGCCGATCCCAAGAAGCTCTACACGTTCGCGAACTTTCAGAACAACTTCACCGCCAGCGTCACGCTCCCCTTCGCGGGTCCTGCCGGTGGCACCGTCCCCGGTCTCCAGCCCTTCGTCGAACAGCGGTTCACATTCCTGAACACTGGTGAGGTGGCCGCCCCTGGGCCCACCATCTCCTCCGTGGTGGCATCCGATTCTTCGCCCGATCCGGCGGATCCGGTCTCGATCACCGCCGCCATCGCCGCCAACGGCAGCTCGGTCTCACGGGCGGATCTCTGGTACCGTGCCGCGCCCACCGGCCGCTATCTGCGCGTCCAGATGACGAGCGCGGGCAACGGGCTTTACACCGCCCCTCTCCCCGTCGCCGGCGCGGCCGGGCAGCGGGTGGCGTACTACGTCTCCGCGACTTCCGCGAACGCCTTTTCTTCGCTCGCGTTCTTCCCCAAGCGGACAGAATGGGACCCGCAAGTTGTCGAATATACCTTCGGTGCCAGCGGCGGCATGCGGGTGACGGAGTGGATGTACTCCGGCCCCTCCGGCGAGTTCATCGAGTTCACGAACCTCTCCGCCGCGCCGATCGATATGTCCGGCTGGAGTTTCGATGACGACCACGCAGTTCCCGGTGCCTTCCCGCTCACCGCATTCGGCGTCGTCCAGCCCGGCGAGTCCGTTCTCCTCACCGAGGCCGACCCCACCGCCTTCCGCACCGCGTGGGGTCTTCCGGCCAGCGTGAAGGTCATCGGCGCTCTCGGAGCTGTCGGCGTCGGCGGGAACAACCTCGCCCGAAACGACGAGATCAACCTCTACAACTCTTCGGGCACGCTCGTCGATCGCCTCACCTATGGCGACCAGTCCTTCCCGGGGACCGTCCGCGCTCAGAACAACAGTGGCCAAACCTGCCGCGAGACCATCGGACAGGACTCGATCGTCGGGTGGGTCCGGTCAAGCGCTATGGATGTCTACGGCAGCTTTGCCTCAGCCGCGGCTGAGCTCGGCACGCCGGGCATGTTCTCCGTGCCGTTCTGCAACGGTTGTGTGGTCCCATCGGTCGGCACCGCCCCGGCTGCCCAGTCGGCGTGCCCTGGTGGCGAGGTCGGCGCGACGGTGGTCGCCGCGGGCACGGGCCCTCTCGCGTACCAGTGGCAGATCGAGTCGGCACCCCTCGGCAGTGGCAGTTTTACCGACCTTGAGGACGGGCTGATCGCCGGTCTGGGCACCGTGACCGGTGTCGATTCGGCCAGCATCATGATCGAATCGCTGAGCGCGACCACCAGCGGCGTCAACATCCGCTGCGTGATCACCAACGGCTGCGGCTCCATCGCCAGTGAGGCGGCGATCATCTCCGCCATGGGCGGTGTGGCCTGCTGCCCGCTCGACTTCAATCACGACGGCATCGTTGAGCCGGGCGACCTCGACGAGTTCATCACCGCGTTCTTCAGCGATGTCGATGTTGAACGCGACCTCTGCGACTTCAACGGGGATGGCATTGTCGAGCCCGGCGACCTTGACGAGTTCATCACGCTCTACTTTGAAGGGTGCTGAACGCGGCGACGGCACCACTGTTCATCCGTCATAGAGATCAAGAACCACCGCACTCGCGCGGGCCAACCGGCCCGCGCGAGTGCTTGGCATTGGTCGATGTCGCAGTCCCAGGCCACCCACGGCGGCCGCGGAAAACACGACCCTGGGCACATTTGCAGCCGTTCAATCGCCTATTATCGCGACCATTTTCGGCACCTGCCGACGACGGCGATTCCTCACGGAGGGCGAACCACCTTGGCCAAGAGCAAGCCCGTCAAGAAAAAGTCACCCGCCCCGAAACCCGCGGCTAAGCCGGCTCCCAAGCCGGTTGCCAAGAAGGCCGCGCCAGCGAAACCCGCGCCGGCAAAGGCCGTGAAGGCCGCTCCGCCCCCCAAGCCCGCGAAGGCCGTCAAAGCCGTCAAGCCACAGAAGCCCGCGGCTGCTCCAGCGAAGCCCGCTGGTCCAAAACTCAACAACAACGCTCTGATCTCCAAGGACGCGCCGAACTCGCTCCCCGGCAAGCCCGTGGTCATCGCGCCCGGCGTCGTCTCCACCGATGGCACGGTTCGACCCAAGATGGGCTCGGGCATGGGTCAGCGTCCGATGCGTCGCCCCAAGATCAAGAAGCCCGTGGTCATGCCCTCGCTGGGCGCACCGCTTCTTGGCCCCGGCTCCAAGCGACCCACCCCGATCATTGCCTCCGGCCCCAAGGCCCCGGCCGTGAGCCACGGCAGCAACCACGCAGCACCGGTGGTGGTGCGCAAGACGCACTTCAACAAGAAGGAACTGGACTACTACCGCCAGATCCTCTTGCGCAAACGGGCTGAGCTTGCCGGCGACATCACCAAGATGGAAGGCGAAGCCCTGCAGGGCTCCAGCGGGTCACTCTCGCACCTCCCGCAGCACATGGCCGACCAGGGCAGCGACGCCTACGACCAATCCCTCTCGCTCGAGATCGCGCAGGTCGATCGCAAGCTCATCAAGGAGATCGACGATGCGCTCACCCGCATCGCCGCCCTCACCTATGGAGTCTGCGAGGCGACCGGCAAGCCAATCAGCAAGGACCGGCTCGAGGAACTCCCCTGGACGCGATTCTCGATCGAGGCCGCGCGAGCCAAGGAGCATCGCGC
>JBQTIJ010000398.1:0-5760 GCA_052388255.1 Phycisphaerales bacterium | reverse complement strand
ATATCAGCGCAATAGTATACCCCATGAGTCGAGCGACTGCCATGCTCAGATTGCTGTGTAGTTCCAGATCCGGTTGGAGCCGGTGCCGGCGGCCAGGCGGATCGCTCGGGTGCGTTGATTGCCGTCGATCCGCTGGATCAGTTCGGCCTCGCCCTCGGGGAGTTCAACGGGTGCATCGAAGTACATGCGCGAGTGGCCGACCTGGGCCAGTTCCATTCGCCTCTCGCCCACGCGAAGCCACAACTCGACCTTGGCGGAGTAACTGCCGCGGTGCGGGGACGTATCCGTGATGGACCCGTTGAAGAGCGACATAGTGGAGCGGGCATCCTTTCAGTGATACGGCGGCTGGGCATTCACATGACGGACGTTCATCCCGGAAACATCGGCTTTGTTGATCCAGAATGACCCCCCCACTCCGCGTCACGCATGCGCGGCCCCATTGAAGTCTGAGCATTCCTGTTCAGCACGGTTAGGTCAGGGTCATTTCCGCGGCGGCAAGCCGCGGCCCCATTGTGAGCGTCGGTCGGCCCAGCGGCCCCCGTCGTTCTTTCCCTGTCTGCCCTCTCACCCCTCCACAAGAAAGAACCGGCGGATTGCGGCGGCGAGGTCGGGGCGGGCGCGGTCGGCGCGGGCCTTTTCGGCGGCGGCGTTCAGGCCCTCGATGAGGGCTTCGCGTTCGGCTTTGCGGTCGGCGAGGATGCGGCCGAGGGGTTCGGCGATTTCCGGGCGGGTGTGGATGATCGAGACGAAGGCGTCCTTCTCCAGCCGGTAGCAGAGGGTGTCCTCGGCGGCGATGATGGTGGCGGTGCGGCGGGCGCCGGTGAGGAGACTGAGCTCGCCGAAGAACTCGCCCGGGACAAGCGTGGCGACGCGGCGGGTGGCGAGGCCGTCCTCTGTGGCGAGGAAGGCCTCGGCCCGGCCGGCGGCGAGTATGTAGAGCCAGTGGGCCTCGGCCCCTTGGCGGGTGATGACCTCGCCGCGGGCGAACTCGACGCGGCGGAGGCGTTCGGCGAGACCGGCGACCTCGTCCTCAGCGAGCGGGGCGAGGAGGGAGAGGGAGCGGAGGATGGCGATGCGGCGCTCGCGCTCGGCGCTGCGTTTTCGTTCACGGCGGGCGGTGGAGTCGGTGGTGAGGAAGAGGGCCTGGGCGGGGAGAGGCGAGGCGATATCCGCGCGGCGGAGGGCGGCGAGGATCTTGATACGGACGCGCGAATCGGTGGGGTCGTTGATGGCGAGATCGGTGAGGTGGTAGCGGGCGTGGTACTCGGCGAGGGAATCGCGGAAGGCCATGAGCACGACGTTGGGGGCGGGGTCGGTGGCGACGCCGACGATGGGATCCGCCCGCAGAGCGGCCTCGGCAGCGGCGATGACGGTGGTGGGCGAGGCGCGGAAGTCGGCGAAGAAGGGGACGATCTGGCGGCGGTCGACGGTGCGGCCGGTGCGGCGGCCGAGCAGGGTCACCTGGGTCTTCATGAGCACGCCGTTGGGGACGACGACGGTGTCGAAGTTCCGCGTCTCGATCGAGGTGTGCCGCCAGTGGATCTCGCGGACGCGGCCCTCAACATCGCCCACGCGGACCCAGTCACCCTCGCGGACGGATCCTTCGAGCTGAAGGGCGAGGCCGCCGATGACGTTGCCGAGCGTATCTTGAAAGGCGAAGCCGATGACGGCGGTGACGATGGCGCTTGTGGTGATGACGCCCATGACGCTGACGCCCGCCTGCGAGAGGAGCGAGAGCGCGGCGACGACATACATGGCCGCGACGAGGAGGTCGCCGAGGATGGCGGGAGGGCGGAGGCGGAAGAAGCCGAGCACCGCATCAAAGAGCACGATGGCCGCGACGTTGATGATCGCGGCATAGATCACGAGCACGGCGGCGAACTGCGTCCATCGATACGCGGGGTCGTGCTCTTCCCACGACCAGGCCCGGAAAGTGGCGGCGCAGCAGAGGCCGGCGATGCCGACAAGCATCAGACCGACCGAACCGGCAAGGCGGCGGCGGCGGGCCGGGAAGCGGGCGGAGAGACCGAGCGCGACGAGCAGAAAGACCGCGCAGACCTGCCACAATGGGACAGGGAAGGTCGATGCGGTCTGCACGTAGGTCCAGAACATGGGTCGGGCCCGCTGGGCCCGGACACGTTACGCGGCGTCCCGCGCTGGACAGGCCCGGGGGGGACCAGGCCGGGGGGGGACCAGGCCGGAGGGATCAGGGGAGAAGATCAAGATCGGCGCGGAGCTTTTCGAGGGCGGCGTCGAAGCGGTCGGGGGAGAGGTATGTGCCCTCGCGGATCTGGGTGCGGATGCGCTCGACCTTGGCGGCATCGAAGCCCTGCTCCGGGATGCGGCCATAGGGAACGCCCTGGATGGGCCTGGCCTCGGTGCTCAGTTCGACGGAATCGGTCCGGCCTTCAACCGCTGGGGCGGAGACCTCGACCGGTCGCCGAAAGGCCGCGCGGAGGGCACCGACATTGGAACCGTTTGAGAGGGAGTTGACTGAGGAAAGGGTGCTCATGACGCTTGCTCCAGCACGGAGAGGTGAGATGGGCGGCGGGATCCTCGATCGAACACTTGAGCGGGGGGCGGGACTGACCTGCAAGGCGCAGGAGATACCGGTCTGCTGCATGCGGCATCCTTGCCGCGCAAACCCTGCCGTCCTTGAGATGCCTGCCAACGCTCGCTGAACTCTCGAATCACCAACCTCAACACGGATGACCGGCAGACCGCGGCGGTTTCAAGCGCATCCTGCGCCGCCGTGGCCCTCGTGCATCTTCTCGGCCCGCATTGTCGAATCGCCCGAGGGAGATTCGACCGCTGCAACCGGCACGAACGGCCGTTCACGTCCGACGGTCCACATATCGTCCTGCGGCGGAACGAAACTTGAGGATGATCGCGAATTCTGGTTGATCGCGCAAGACCTTATCGAATAAGCTCTTTGCTATGATAACGACCCCTCGGACGTGCAAGGATTGCCGGAATAGTTTTGGTAAATGAACGGTACGACACGTCAATCCGCTGAGACCGGCCGCACACTGCGCGTGCTGGCGCTCGCATGCGCCAGTGGGTTGCTGGTTGCGTGCGAGACCTCCGCGCCTGCGCCGCGGCCTGGACCGCGGGTGAACCTTGCGGATGCGGCAGAGATCTTCAAGCGGCCGCGGTTTGGCACGGCTGCGCCGATGGACGCGGGACCGGAAGGTGGCACGGCGGAGGAGTTTGCGACGCGGGCGGAGGGTGAGCGCCCGGCGGACGCGGGGAACACGACGGCGACGGTGGCGGCAACGGTCGCGGAGGATGCCAAGGCGTGGACGATCGTGCTCGCGGCGTTTCGCGACCAGCAGCAGGCAGGGGCCGCGGCGGAGGCGCTCGCGAGGTTGCGGCAGATTCCGGGACTTGAGGGAGCGTTTGTGACCACGCGCGGGGGCGCGACGTTTGTGGGGTTGGGGGCCTTTGAGAGCCCGACCGAGCCGGCAGCGCAATCGCGACTGGCGGAGGTGAGGGGCATGGTGGTGGGGAGCGAGCGGCTCTTCTCGCAGTCGTTCATGGCGCCGCCAGTGGTGGCGGCGATGGAGGGGACGCGCCCGGAGTTCGCACTGACGGCGGTGCGCGATCAGTTCGGCAAGTCGGCCAAGATGACGCTTGCCATCGCGGGCTACGAGGCGCCGCGCGGGGCGCCGGAGAGTGACCGGGCCGAAGCCCGCAAGCAGGCGGAGGCGGCGGTGCTGGAACTGCGTCGGCAGGGGGAGCTTGCCTTCTATCACCATGGGCCGACCCAGAGTTCGGTGACGGTGGGCGTCTTCGCGGAAGGGGACCTGGCGACGCGCGCGAGGCCCGAGGATCCGCGCCTGAGCGCGCTGCGGAAGCGGTTTCCGAACTACCTGCTCAACGGCGCGGGGGTACGCCAGAAGAGCGGCGGGGTGGAGCGGATGGTGACGTGCCAGCTTGTCGAGATTCCCGCGTCACGGTGAACGGGGCGGGGGGGCGGGGGAGGAGGTTGGACGCTTACGATCGGGGATGAACGCTCCGTCGCCGGACGTCTTCATCAGTTACGCGCACCAGGATTTTCCACTGGCTGAGTCGCTTTGCCTGGGGCTGGAGGCCCGGGGGATCCGCTGCGCTATTGCGCCGCGCGATATTCCGCCCGGGGAGGCCTATGGCGCGTGGATCGCGCGGACGATCGCGGGGGTGCGGGTGGTGGTGCTCATGCTGTCATCGAGCAGCAACGCGAGCAGCATGGTGATGCGCGAACTGGAGCGGGCGGCGAGTCTGGCGAAGCCCTTGATCCCGGTGCGGCTGGAGGACATCGCGCCCAGCGGGGAGATGGCGTTCTTTGTCGGCCGCGAACACCGCCTCGATGCGCTCTCGCGCCCCATCGACCGGCACGCGGACAAGTTGGCCGAGGCGGTGCGGAGGTTCGTGGACGGGGAAAGCACTGCGGCTCCGCAGGCCGACGGCAGGATGGCTGGGCCGGTTCGCAGCGACGCCGCTCGCATCATCGTCGGTGTGGTGGCGGTGGTGCTGCTCGCGGCAGGCGTGGCGGCTGTCGTACGCGGCTCTGGTCGGGGGACGGGTGGGGCGAGCCCAACCAGCACGGCTGCGAACGGGCCGGGCGTGAACGGGCCAGAAACAGTGGGGCCGAACACGCCGACAGAGCCCGACGGCAAGGCGGAATCCGGCCCGCGCGTGCCCGCGCCGACGGCACCTTTGGCACAACTTACACGGAGCGAGCGCGGGCTGGCGGGACCGGTACTGAACAGTGTGGAACGCGCGGCGGCAGTTGCGGGTGATCCGGCGACAGAGCACCCGGGGCTGGTGGTCGATGCGGAGGCGGTGGCCCGGCTGGTGCGAGCGCGACTTACTGGGGCGGGGTATGAGCAGGTGCGGGTGCTGGTGAAGAAGGGGACCAACGGCGGACCGGAGACGCTGCGGATCGAGTTCAAGGGGAGCGCTGCTCACACGCCGAACGCGGCCCGCGGCGTGGCGGGCGCGCACGTTCTCGACACGGCCACCTTCGTGACGATCGTGGCTGATTGAGTTGAGGCACCGCGGAGAACCGGCGCGAGTTACTGCGTTTCGCGCAACCGGATGGTGATGCTCTCGGGCGTGGCCTTGGTGCGGTCGAACTCGAAGGGGAGTTTCGACTGGATATCGAGCATGCCGCGGAGGAGTTCGTCGAAGGAGCAGATGTACTCGGCGTCGAACTCGGCGATGCCGCCCTCCATGCCGTCGTTGTTGCTGCGGAGATTGACATAGCGCAGGGCGGCGATGTTCTCCTTGAGCGCGTCGCGGATGCGGAAGGCATCGCGGTCGCTCTTGGTGCGCTCGAGGCGGATACGCAGGGGGTTGGGGGGAGCCCACTTGACCCACATGGCATCGGCGAGCCGGGCGGCGGCCGCGCGGGCGATCTCGGCGACGGTGATCTGGGCGATGTTCACGCTCTCGCCGAAGGTGTAGCGGTCGGCGGCGACGTTGGCGGTCCCGAGGACCTCGGCATCGCTCAGGCGGATGGCGCGGAAGGTGTACTCAGGGGTCATCTTGCCATCGACGCGACGGATGCGGCCGCTGCCGAGGATGATGACCTCGGCGATGTTCTGTTCTTTGAGAAGGTAGACGAGTTCGTTCTCCTGATAGACGCGCCGGGCCTTGCTGGCGTCCTTCATGATGCTGTTGCGGGCGGTGCCGGGGTCGATCATCTTGAAGCCGAAGGCGCGTCCGAAGCGGTCGTACATCTCGTTCTCGACCTGGCGGGTGTCGAGATCCTCGGTC
>JBQTIJ010000397.1:0-12909 GCA_052388255.1 Phycisphaerales bacterium | reverse complement strand
CCCTCAACGGCGCGGGCTTCGGCACAGAGTCGCTAACCATCAACGGCAACGCCACATTCACCGGCGCGGTCGGCGGCACCAACGCGCTCGATTCGCTCACGGTCTCGGGCGGTGCGGCCATCAACGGCGGCAGCGTCATGACCGTGGGCTCGCAGAGTTACGGCGACGGCTCAACCCTCGGCGCCTCCACCACGCTCACCGGCGACACCGTCACCTTCACCGGCTCGCTCGATGGTGCCGCCTCCGGCGCCCAGTCGCTGACCATCCTCGGCGACGGCGCATTCCTCGGGAATGTCGGCTCCGTGGCCGCTCTGAACGACCTGACCATCGCTGGTTCGACCTCGGTCGGCGGCGATGTGACGACCGCGGGCGACCAGCTCTATGGCGGCGATCTCATGCTCGTGGGCCCGGCTGGCGTCCGCACGCTCACCGCCACGACGGTCATCGTCGGCGGCATGGTCGATGCCGCCGCGGCTGGCGTGCAGGGCCTCAGCGTCGTGGGCGATGCGACTTTCGCGGACACCGTCGGTGCCACCAACGCCCTTGCCTCACTCGCCGTCAGCGGCACCACGCTCCTGAACGGTGATGTTTCAACCACCAATGCCGCGGGCGGCACCGGTGACCAAACCTTCGGTGATGCGGTCACCCTCGGGGCCGATGTGGTCCTGACGGCCGACGGGCTTGTCAGTTTCGCAAGCACGGTTGACGGCGTCGGTGCAGGCACCGAGACGCTCGCCATCAACGGCAACGCGGCCTTCGGCGGCGACGTCGGCGTCACCAACGCCCTCGGCGCTCTCTCCGTGACGGGCACCACGGCCATGAACGCAGCCACCGTCAACACCACCAACGCCGGCGGCGGAACCGGCGCGCAGACTTATGGCGGCGCCATGACGCTCGGGGCCGCCGGTGGCCTCACCACGCTGAACGCCGTCGCGGGCGATATCACGCTCAACGCCGTCGATGCTGGCGCGGGTGAAGGGCTCGTGGTCAACACCTCCGGCACCACCTTCCTGCTCGGCGCCATCGGCGCCACCGGGGCCCTCGGCACCTTCGCCACCGATGCGGGCGGCACCACCATGCTCTGCGCCCCGACGCTCACCGTCACCGGCTCGGTCGCGTTCGGCGACAACGTCGTGCTCACGGTCGACAGCACTGTCAGCGCGGGTGATGATGTGAGCTTCGGCGGCACCGTGGACAGCGACGGCACCGCCCGTGCTCTGACGGTCAACAGCACCGGCGCGACTCAGTTCGCCGGCGCGGTCGGGGCCACCTCGGCCCTCAGCACGCTCACCACCGACGCAGGCGGCACCACCGAGTTCAACGCCGATGTCTCCACCACCGGCGATCAGAACTTCAACGACTCGGTCTTCGTCAATGCCGCGGGCGGCACCATCACCTTCACCAGCACCGCCGGCACGGTCGGCTTCCTCGCCGGAGTGGACGCGGCCAACGGAGCCCCAGCCCAGGCCCTGAACATCGTCGGCAACGCCGCCTTCGCGGGCACCTCCGGGGTGACGAACCCCGTCGATACGCTCAGTGTGACCGGCACCACCCTGCTCACCGCCGCGTCCATCCGCACAGCCAACGGCCAGACCTTCGGCGGCGCCGTGACGCTCGCGGGCAACGCCGGCGATATCAGCACCCTCACCAGCGACAACGCCGGCGTCAGCTTCCTCTCAACCGTTGATTCCCTCGGCGATGGCGATGGTGGCCGCGGCCTCACCGTCAACGCCCCCGGCGTGACCCTCTTCACCGGCGCGGTCGGCGGCACCGTTCTGCTCTCCTCGCTCACCACCGATGCGCTCGGTTCAACCCAGATCAATGGCGGTGTAGTGAATACCGCCGGGCTCACCTCCTTCGGCGACAACGTCGTTCTCGGCGACAACACCACCATCACCAGCGGCGGTGGAGATATCAACTTCGGCGGGACCGTCACCGGCCCCTTCAACCTCGCGATCAACGCCCTCAACGGCACCACCACGTTCAACGGCGAGGTCGGGACCGACATGGCCCCCCTCGGTTCCGGCGTCGGCCCCTCGATCGTCCTCGACTCAACGGGCATGACCATCTTCAACGCCATGCTCACCACCGCCTCGGGTGTCACCGTCGCTGGCCCGGTCACCTTCCGCGAGAACGCCACCTTCAACGCCGGGGACACCAACAGCACCTTCAACGGTGATGTCACCCTCGACGGCGCGACCCTGAACTTCAACCACCTCGTCACCTTCGGCGACGCCGCCACCGATTCCATCCTGCTCACCGGCGATGCCTCGGCCATCACCTCCACCGCCACCGATATCGTGGTCAACAGCCAGATCGACGGTGCACAGGCCCTGACGATCGACGCCAACGCCGGTGCCGTGACGGTCAACGCCCCCATTGGTTCGGTCACCCCGCTCGCGGCCCTCACGCTCGGCGGGAACATCATCAACCTCAACGCCCAGAGCATCGCCACCACCGGGGCCACCACCTTCGACGGTGCCGCGGTCCTCGCCCAGGCCCTCTCGATCGACTCCGGCGGCGGAGCGATCACCTTCAACTCCACCCTCGACGGTGCATTCGATCTCACGCTGAGCGCCGGCACCGGCACCACGACCTTCATGGGCGTGGTCGGCGGCATGACCCCGATCGGCGACGGCGTCGGCGCGGCCATCACCATCAACTCCGCGGGCCTCACCGACTTCACCCAGCGCGTCACCACCGCCTCCGGCATCGTTGCCAATGGGCCCGTCACCTTCCGTGATGATGTCAGCATCGGCGACGGCGACACGTCCACAGTGTTTAACGGCGACGTGACCTTCGACCGCACGCTCCTGATGGACGCCGATGTGCTCACGTTCTTCGCCGCCGACGGCGTGACTTTCGGCACCGCGACGGTCGGCGAACAACTCGTTCAGCTCACCGGCACGGTCAGCAACGTCGGCATAAGCATCTCAACCACGAACACCGCCATCACCTTCAACAGCCGGGTCGAGGGCCCGCAGGACCTCGTCGTCAACGCCGGCACGGCCGAATCGATCTTCAACGGGGCCCTTGGCGGCACCGTTCCGGGCTCCCGCATCGGTGACGGCATCGGCCGCGCTCTTGATGTCACAGGCACCGGGGCCGTCACCTTCAACGGTGCCGTCCGCACCAACTCCGGCATCCGCACCATCAGCGCCACCACCTTCGCCGGCGATGTCACCCTCGGCGATGGCGACACCGACAGCACCTTCGACGGCGATGTGACCCTCGCGGGCATCAGCTTCGTCTCCGCCGATTCGGTCACCTTCGGCAACGCCGCCACTGACCGTGTCACCCTCACCACCGCGCCCTCCTCCGTGACCGCCACCGGTGCCAATGCCGCCGTCACCTTCTCCGGCCTGCTCGACGGGGCCCAGATCTTCAGCGTCACCACCGCCAACTCCGCCACCGCCCCCCTCACCTTCGGTGCCGCCGTCGGGTCAACCACTCCTCTGCTGCGGCTCATCACCTCAACCGGTGTCCTCAGCGGAACCACCGGCACCGCCACCCTCAACGGCAATGTCACCACCGTGAACGGCGTTGCCTTCGGCCACAACCTGGTCCTCAACGCCAACTCCGTCATCTCCGCCAACAACCCCGCTCCCGCCGTTACCGAGGGCCAGCTCCTCTTCCGCGGCACCATCAACTCCGCCAGCGCCATGACGCCGCGCACGCTCACGCTCCTTACCAACGCCTCGCTCAACACCCCCCCGGTCACCGACACCGCCGCCGACGCCAACAACATCGCCATCCGCAACTACCTCATCCCCATCCTCTTCGGCGGCAGCATCGGCAACACCGCCGCGCTCCAGTCGCTCAACCTGAACTTCAACCCCAGCGGCGCGGTCGATACGCTCGCCCCCGGCCAGATCCCTCGCCTCGCGACCATCGTCTTCAGCCCGCGCATCGATGCCAACGGGTTCGTCCTCCAGCCCGATGTCACCTCCGCCCTTCTCGATTCCACCACGTTCAACATCCGCATCGCGACCAACGGCACCTTCGTACAGGGCTTCAACGAGAAGATCCTCGTCTTCGGCTCGCTCGACCTCCGCGTCGCGAGCACCGCAATGAACCCCACGGGCCGCGCCCGCATCGGTGATATCACCACCCTCCGGGGCATGTCGATCACCGCCAACACCATCGAAGTCCGTGCAAGGCCGCAGGGCTTCATCGCCGGCTACAACCCCCAGAACCAGACCATCTTCGGCCAGGATGCTGGCATCGACTTCGTCTCCGGCTCGACCATCGACTTCAATGGCGACCTGATCGTCCGCACCCAGGACGGCACCGTCGCCTCCTCCATCCGGCCGACCTTCGCCACCCCCGACGGCGGCGGAATCACCGGCACCGGCTCCTTCGTCCAGCGTGCCTTCGGCGCGGGCGATCTCCGCGACCAGTTCCTTGATCGTGCCGGCCCCGGCGGCGCCAGCGCCACCAACCGCCTCATCGCCTTCGACCTCCAGTCCCGCGGCCCCACCATCCAGAACGTCAGCGAGACCATCGCCGCGTTCACCACGGTGGACATCCCGTCCCTGCCGCGTGCCACCGCCATCGGCGGCGCGCTCATCGACCAGTTGAAGGAAATCGCGATCTTTGTCAGCCCGCTCTCGACCGAGCAGTTGATCGAGTTCCTCGTCGGCCGCGATCTCTACAACGACGCACCCCGCTATGTCCGCGTCAGCGAGTCCGACCGCACCGTCTCCGCCTCGCGACTCTCATTTGATCTTGTCGTCCGCGTCCTCGAGCAGTACCGCGAGATCAAAGCCCAGAGCGAGGCCTTCCAGACCGCCATCGGCGAGGCCTACACCGCCTTCTCAGAGACGCCCGAGGGCGCCGAGTACTCCGGCGACGCCTTCTGTAAGCATGTCCGCTCGCTCCCCGCGGGCAGCGACGCCATGCGTGCCTTTGAGCTCCTCGGCAAACTCTTCGCGGATGTCGATCAGCTCGGCCTCGGCCCCATCGAGACCCAGCAGTGCAAGGTCAAGATCTGTGCCGCCTTCGTCCCCGATGACCTCACGGCCTCGCAGTTGCTCGCCGCCATCGAGGCATGCAGCGGCGCCGCCCAGCAGCGTCAGAACGAGCTCGAACCCGCCGCCCAGGTCACCATGCGCTGATCACCCCTGCCGGGCCCGCGCCCGGCGACGACCGCTCCGCTTCCCAGCCGCAACCGGTTCAACCTCTGGCGCCCCGTCCGCCCCCGCCGCCTGCTCCAGCCGGGCCAGCATCCGCTGCACCCGGTCGGTCCAGCGCTCGGTCGAGAGCTGCTCTCGGAGCGAATCCGCCCACAGCGGAAAGGCAAACGGCGTCAGCCGCTCACTCCGCACCAGCCGCAGCTCGCACCCGGCGATCCGCTCAAGCGCCGACCGCATCCGCGAGAGCTCCAGTTGCCGCTCCAGCACCTCGCGCTGCGCCTGCGCCAGCAGCAGGTTCCCGGGGTCATGCTCGCTCAGCACGTCAAAGAAGAGCTCAGACGACGCCTGCACATGCCGCGTCGATCGCCGCTCTCCCGGCAGCCCGTTGTTCACGAGCCCCGCGATGCGGGCCACCTCCCGGAACTGCCGCCGGGCCAGTTCCGCCGCGTTCAGGCACGCCCGAAGATCCTCCACCAGACGCTCGGTCGAAAGCGCCGCCCGCCATGCCCCCTCGTCGAGCGTGATCGGCTCCGGCGTCGCCAGGTTGAAGCCATGGTCCCCAGACGCCATCGTAAAGGTCCGCGGCTCACCCCGCGCCAGCCGATACGCGCACAGCGCCGCGAGCCCTTCGTGGACCAGCCGCCCTTCCAGCGGATAGACAAACAGGTGGTGCCCCTCGCGCGTGGTGGTCGATTCGATGACCAGCACCCCGGTCCCGGGAAGGGCCGACCATTTCCGCTGAAGCAGCAGCAGCGGCGCCACGCACGCCAGTTCCGGTCCTTCGAACCGCCCCTGCTCCGCCTCATCCAGCCGCGCCCGCACAGCCGCCGCCAGCCGCGTTGAGAGCGGCATGCGCGCCCCTTGCCAGCTCGGCACCCGACCGCTCTTGCGCTTCGCCGGTCGCACAAACGCCGTCATCTCCCGCACCCGCACAAGCTGCACTACCCGTCCAGCGAAACTGAACGTATCCCCCGGTGCCAGGCGCGCGATGAACCCTTCCTCGATCGTCCCGAGCGACTTGCCCCCGCCACCCCCAAGCCCGCTCCCCATCCGCACGATCATCGCCGTATCCGCCATGATCGTCCCCGCGCTCTGGCGATACGCGCGGGCAAGCGCGGCTGAGGCGATCCGCCACCGCACCCGCCCCTCCGCGCCTGTGGTCCCCGTGATGCGGGCATATTGCGGATACGCCACGAGCGCAGGCCCCCCGCACCGCGCGCTGTCAAGCACCCACGACCACTCCTCGTCCGACAGTTCAGCGAACGCATGCGTGGACCGTGCCTCCGCCAGCAGTGCATCGGCATCAAACCCCGCTTCACCCGCGCCCACCCCAGTCCCCACCACATGCTGCAGCAGCACATCAAGCGCCAGCCGCGTCGCTGGCCGCGCCTCGATCTCCTGCGCCCTCATGGCCCCCCGCGCCGCCCCGAACTCGAGCAGTTCGAGCGCGTTCGTCGGCACACACACCAACCGGCTCACCGCTCCCGGCCGGTGCCCGCTCCGCCCCGCCCGCTGCAAAAGCCGCCCGATCCCCTTCGGGCTCCCCACCTGAATCACCTGATCAACCGGCGCAAAATCCACCCCCAGGTCGAGCGATGACGTACACACCACCGCCCGCAGCCCACCCTCCCGCAGTTTGTTCTCAACCCACGTCCGCAACTTCCGATCGAGCGAGCCATGGTGCAGCGCGATCTGCCCGATCAGGTCCGGCCGCGCCCGAATGATCGACTGATACCAGATCTCGGTCTGCGATCGCGTGTTCGTAAAGACCAGCGACGTCTCCGCTTGCTCGATCGCCTCAATCACCCGCGGCAGCAGCCGGATCCCCAGGTGCCCCGCCCACGGGAACCGTTCGATGTCCTCTGGAAGCACCGTCCGCACATCGATGGCCTTCTCGTCGGGCCCGCGAATCAGGACCGGTGCCTTCGCCCGCGCTCCCGTCAGTACCCGCATCGCTTCGTCAAGGTTCCCCAGCGTGGCGCTCATCCCCCAGGTCCGCATCCCCGTTGCAAGCCCCCGGAGCCGCGCCAGCGCAAGCTCCAGCAGCACGCCCCGCTTGCCCCCCATGAGTTCATGCCACTCATCCACAACCACACACCGCAGCGATCCCATCTGGGCCGCCGTCTCCGGATAGGAAAGCAGCAGCGAGCAACTCTCGGGCGTCGTCACCAGCGCATCCGGCGGCCGCTCACGCTGACGCCGCCGCCGTGAACTCGCCGTGTCCCCCGTCCGCTGCTCCACCCGCCATTTTGACCCCAGCCCCTCGCACGCCTCCACCAGCGCATGATGGATGTCCGTCGCCAGGGCGCGCAGCGGCGTGATGTACAGCACCTTCAGCCCCGGCTCACCCCGCTCAGCCAGTCCCTCCATCACAGGCCCCAGCCACACGCTCAGCGTCTTGCCCATCCCCGTCGGCGCATTCACCAGCCCATCCCGCCCCGCCGCATACGCCTCCCAAGCCCGCATTTGAAATGGATGGGCCGTCCATCCCCGCTCGGCAAACCAGCGCAGGGCCGGACCGGGCGATCCCACCTTCCCTCCCCGGCACTCCTTCTCGCCCGTGGTCTTTCTCGTGCCCATGGGCGAAGGTAGTGGTTCCACCCCGGCCCCTCCACAACCCTCGCCCAGGTCCCTCCCTCTTCCCCCCGCTCTACGATTCACCCGCAGCCATGGGCCAACCGCCCGTAGCCATCGGAGATCTGCGATCATGGGTCACCTCCTCACCGTCCTTGCCCCGGCCTCGACCGCCCTCAGTGCGGGCGTGCTTCTCGCCGTCCTCGGCCTTGCCCAGCCCCCGGCCGCTCCCAGCGCACCACCACAGCCCCCCAAAGAGCCCGCTGCGCCCACGCCCGGCGTCCGCCTCTTCGGCACTGACAAACCCACCCCCAGAACCCCCGGCGCAATCCGCCTCGCCACGTACAACATCGAAAACCTCTTCGACGCCGTCGACGACCCCGCCCTCTCCGGCGAACACGAAGACGCCAAGGCCCTCAAGCCCGATGCCGATTGCAAGAACGTCGCCAACGCCATCAAGGCGATCGACGCCGACGTACTCGCGGTTCAGGAAATCGAATCTCTCGCCTCCCTCACTTGGTTCCGCGATACCTACTTGAAGGACCTCGGTTACACCCACATCGTCTCGATCGATGCGGGCGACGAGCGCGGCATCGAGCAGGGTGTCCTCTCACGCTTCCCGCTCAAGGACGTGAAGAACTGGATCAAGGAACCCCTCGGCGGCACCCACGGCGAAAAGTTCGGCAATGAGAAGAACCGGTACGCAGGCGAGCCCATCACCTTCCACCGTTCACCCCTGCGCGTGACCGTCACCGTCGAGCCCACGCTCCCCGGAATGACCAAGCCCTACGACCTCACCATGTTTGTCATCCACTACAAGTCCGGCGGCCCCGGCAACTACTGGCGCGTCAAGGAAGCCGCCAAGACCGTCGAACTCGTCAAGGCCTTCGAGAAAGAATCCCCCGGCGCCAACATCGTTGTGCTCGGTGACTTCAACGCCTCCCCCAGCGAAAAGCCCATGGACGCCCTCCGCGAAGGCGGCCTCGTCAGTCTTTCAGACAATCACCCCCCCAGCGACCCCCTCATCATCTCCCACACCTCCGGCCGGCTCATCGACCACATCTTCCACAACACCGCCGTCGCTGGCGAGTTCGTCAAGGGCTCCATGTTCGTCCTCGGCACCATGACGCGCCCCAAGGGTGTGGACTACCGCACCACGCCCACCCCGGCCGGCTGGGCCTCAGACCACTACCCCGTCGTCGTTGATATCAAGCCCATCGACTGAGCGCCCTCACCCCGCACCGGCCGCCGCGGCGATCTCCTGCACCGCCGCGCGCACATGCTCCTCGCGCGTGAAGGTCCCCCCGATCGCCAGCCGCAGCACCACCCGCCCGCTCGGCAGCGCGGCGTGCGTCAGATACAACCGCCCGCCCCCGTTCAGCCGGTCCATCAACCCCCGCGTGCGCGCATTGCCTCTCGCCGTCTCGCTGTCGCGCAACGCAAAGCAGACGAGCGCCGGCGACTTTGTCGCAGGAAGTTCAAAGCGCGAGTCTGACCTCAGAAGCTGCTCCGCGAGTTCACCCAGCCGCACATGCTCCCGGATGTGCCCGCGCAGCCCCTCCAGCCCATAGTGCCGCACCACAAACCACAGCTTCAGTGCCCGGAACCGGCGACCAAGAGGAATCTGCCAATCCCGGTAATCGACCACGCCCCCCGCCTCGCTCGCCGCGTTCCGCAGGTATTCGGGCGTCACGGACAACGCACCCGTCAGCGTCTTCCGATCGCGCGTGTACATCAGGTTGGCATCAAAGCCCGTGAGCAACCACTTGTGCGGGTTGAAGGCGAACGAATCCGCCCGCTCCAGCCCCTCGGCGTGCAGCCGCCCCCGCAGTTCCGGGCAGATGAGCGCAGCGCCCGCGAACGCGCCGTCCACATGCAGCCATGCCCCATGCGCCGCCGCTACCGCGCCAATCGCCAGGAGATCATCCATCGCCCCCGTCCCCGTCGTGCCCATCGTCGCCACCACCAGGCACGGCCGCCGACCCGCCGCGCGGTCTGCCGCCATCGCGCGCTCCAGTTCACCCACGTCCATCCGCTGATGCTCATCCACCGGCACCAGCCGAACCACCCCCGCCCCGCTCGCCGCCCCCTCCCGCACCGTCGCATCGTCGATCAACCCCGCGATCATCGCCGCCTTCAGCACCGACGAATGCGCCTGCGTGCTTGCGTACACCACCAGTTCGCCCCCGCGGCTGCCCCCCGCTCGCTTCCGCGCTGCGCACAGCGCCACAAGTGTGGCCTCGCTCGCCGTCCCTTCGATCACCCCACCCCCCGTCGCGGAGGTTGAGCGAAACGCATCCGGCAGCGCCAGCGCCTCGGCCATCCAATCGAGCATCCGCGTCTCAAGCTCCGTCGCCGCCGGGCTCGTGGCCCACAGCATCCCCTGCACGCCGAGCCCGGAACTCAAGAGGTCCCCCAGCACGCTCGGACCGCTCGTGTTCGCCGGAAAGTACGCGAAGAACGACGGCGACTGCCAGTGCGTCAGGTTGGGCATGATCACCCGCGCCGTGTCGGCCATTACCTTCGCCCACGGTTCGCCCTGTTCTGGCGGCCGCGGCGCCAGCCCCTGCAAGGTGGTCCCCGGTGCACACTGGGCCAGCACCGGCGGCCCCTGCTCACCCCGCAGCCCCTCCCAGTAGTCGGCAATCATCCGCAACACCTCCGCCCCCCGGGCGGCCAACTCATCCCCAGTCAGGTGTTCAGCGGGCGTAGATGGGCCGGGTGTCGGAGGAACCATGCACCACGATCGTTGCCCGCCGGAACCCGCGCGGCAGTCCTATGGTCGGCCCATCATGCTGAACGATGTGCTCTCGAACCTCTCCGCCGCCGAACCCGCCGCCCTCACGCGGCTCTGTGACTGGCTCCGCATCCCCAGTATCAGCACCGACCCAAAGTACAAGGGCGAGGTCGCCCGCGCCGCCCAGTGGGCCGGGGAGCAACTTGAGCAGTGCGGTTTCGCAGTGCGCATCCTCCCCACCGGCAAGCCCGCTGGCTCCGGCCACCCCGTGGTCATGGCCACCTCCCCCGGCGCGCCGGGCTACAAGGGTCCGCACGTCCTTTTCTATGGCCACTATGACGTTCAGCCCGTCGATCCCGTGAACCTCTGGGAGAGTGACCCCTTCGAGCCCACCCTGCGCGATGCCCGCCCCGGCGAAGGCGGCGGCCGCCGCGTTGTCGCCCGCGGCGCGGTCGATGACAAGGGCCAAGTGATGACCTTCATTGAGGCCGCCCGCGCATGGAAGGCCGTCAGCGGCCAGGTCGCCGGTGGCGTTCGCTTCACCGTCATGCTCGAAGGCGAAGAGGAATCCGGCTCCGCCAACCTCGCCCCCTTCGTGAGCCAGCACAAGGCCGCCCTCCGCGATTGCGACGTCTGCCTCATCAGCGATACCGGCATGCTCGCCCGCGGCCGCCCCGCCATCACCTACGGCGTCCGCGGCCTTGCCTACACAGAGATCACCCTCCACGCCTCCAACCAGGACCTGCACTCAGGCCTCTGGGGCGGGCGCTGTCCGAACCCCATCACCGAACTCGCCCGCGTCCTCGCCCAACTCCACGACAAGAAGCGCCGCGTCACCATCCCCGGCTTTTATGACGCCGTCGTCCCCCTGACCAAGCAGGAACGCGCCAACTGGAAGGCCCTCAAGTTCAACGCCGCCGCCGCCCTCAAGAAAATCGGCCTCCCCCCCGCCGCCGATATCGGCGAAGCGGGCTACACCGCCATGGAGCGCGAGTGGGGGCGCCCCACCGCCGAGATCAACGGCATCTGGGGCGGCTACACCGGCCCCGGCGCCAAGACCGTCATCGCCAGCAAGGCGAGCGCCAAGGTCAGTTTCCGTCTCGTGGCCGATCAGGACCCCGCCAAGATCACCAAGGCCTTCTTCAAGTGGTGCAAGGACCACACGCCCCCCGGCTGCCGCTGGGAACTCAACGACCACCACGGCGGGTTCGGTGTCACCTGCCCCATCGATTCCCCGTATCTCCAGGCCGCCAACCGCGCCATCAAGAACGCCGCGGGCAAGCCCCCCGCTCTGATCAAGTCCGGTGGTTCGATCCCCGTCGCCGGCATGCTCAAGGACAACCTCGGCCTCGGCACCATCTTCATGGGCTTCGGGCTTGATGATGATCGTGTCCACTCGCCCAACGAAAAGTTCGAAGTCGATTGCTTCCGGCTCGGCATGCGCTGCCACGCCGGGTTCATCGATGAACTCCGCCGCATGCCCTGACCATCACCCAGCGCTCTCGTCCCCGAGCGCCTTCACCAGCGTGAAGATCAGCGTCTCCGCGTCCGGGCTGCTCACGGTGTACGCATGCCGGCGCGCCGGCCCCAGCCCGTCGCCATAACTGTGCGCCTTCGCCGGAAGCGCCCGCGCCGCCGCCCCGCCGTTGTTCGTCTGCGCCATCTTCACCATCCCCTTCCAGAGCCCCGGCCCGATCGCCACATTCTCACCGCCCGGAACCTCGATGCCCTTCGCGGAGAACGCCAAGGTCACCTGACCCGGGCTCCCCTTGCTCGAAAGGTCCACATGCCGCGAGAGCAGGCAGAGCCCGGTCATCGCTTCGACCTCTTGCGCCGCCGTGATCGTGCTCCAGTCGGTCGAGGTCGCCGCCGATCCCTTCGCCCGCTCCTTACACCCCGCCGCCGCGAGCCCGAGCGCACAAACCACGCCCACGGCCAACCAACCACTTCGAAGCATGCCCGTCCGCCGCCGAGTGTTGATGTTCATGGCTTCTCCGTCGGCAAGACCCTCTGCACATTGCACCGCCCGGGCCCTTCTCCTCGTTCACAATGTCGCCAGCCGCCCCCCATCCACCGGCAGGTTGATCCCGCTGATATACGCCGCCGCGGGCGACGCTAAGAACGCCACCGCGCTCGCGATCTCCTCCGCCCGCGCCAGCCGACCAGCCGGGATCGATGCAACAACATCGCTCTGGATCTTGTCGATCGAAATCCCCTGCTTCGTTGATCGGGCCTTGAAGAGCGACGACAACCGGTCAGTGTCGGTGTACCCCGGCAGAACGTTGTTGACCGTCACGCCAAAGGGCGCGAGTTCCACCGACAGGCACTTGGCCCACGCCGCCACCGCAGGCCGAACGATGTTGCTGATCGCCAGGTTCGGGATCGGTTGCTTCACCGCGGTGGAGGTGATGTTGATCACCCGCCCGAACCCGGCCGCCTTGAAGCCCGGTGTCAGCAGTTGCA
>JBQTIJ010000396.1:0-16524 GCA_052388255.1 Phycisphaerales bacterium | reverse complement strand
GCTTTGTTTCGCGGCAATCTGGATGGATGTCCCCGCGTTGAGCCCCGTGAACAACAGATGGTGGAGCCGCATTGCATGACCTGCCGCGTCGGGTGTGCCGGGTGGTTCCAACCTCGTGGAGAAACCCATGTCTGTCAGATCACTGCTCTCGTTGTTTGCGGTCTCGTGTTTGATGGTGGCCTCTGTGAGCGCTCAGGGGGCGCTCCAGCCCCCGGCCGGTGAACGAATGGAACGCCCGCGTCCGGCGGATGGCGACATCCGCGGCCAGGGCGATCGCCGGCCCGGCTCCCCTGATGGAGCCCGTGACCGCGGCCCTCGCGAGGGTGGGCAGGACCGCGATCGTGGCGGCCCAGAGGGTGGCCGGGGCAAGGACGATGACCGCCGGGCCGCCCGGATCGAAGAACTGCGGAAGGAACTCAAGGACCTGAAGGGTGACCGCGCGGGCGGCGGCAGCGACCGCGGCGACAAGGGACGCCCGCCGCGCGCGGGTGGTCGCGGGGATGGCAAGGAGCATGGTCTCCGCGGCGAGATGCGCCGTCGCATTGGGGAGCGGCTTCGTGAACGGATGAGCGACCGGCGCGGTCAGCACCACGGTCAGTTCCGGGGGCCGGCACGCGGCCCAAGCCGCGGCGAGGGCATGGCTCGGCCGCAGCACGGCCGGGGACAAGACCAGCGATTCGAACATCGCTCGGGGAATAACCACGGCGGCCCGCGGGCCGGTGCGATGGGCCTCCGCGGCGGGATGGGGCAGGGTCCGATGATGTTCCGTGACCAGCGACCGGGCATGGCCGGTCGGCCCGGTCCCGGCATGCAGCCGGGCATGGGCCAGGGCGGTCCGCGCGGTATGGGCGGCCCCGGCGGAGCAGGCATGATGCGCGGCGGACCGGGCACGGGCGACGGCCCGCGGTTTGGCCCCGGGCGTGGGCCGGATCAGGATCGCGGCGGGCGTGACGATGGGGCCCGGCGCGAGGGCGGCCGCGGTCCGCGTCGTGACTGAGCGATGGGAATCAACCTCGGCGCCATATGAACGCGCCGGGGACGCAAAGCACTTTCAATCATCCAACCGCCCCGTGGCCGCGTGGCCATGGGGCGGTGTTGTTTGGGGGAATGGTGGAAAGCCGGGGTGTCGCGGGATGGCAAGAATGTCGGCGAACGTTCAAAGCAAGGAGCCGACCATGATGCGAGCCGTCCTGAGTGTGATCCTGGCGTACCTGGCGATGGTGGTGGTGGTGATGATCGGCAACAGCGCGGCGTATTTTGCGCTCGGCGTCGACCGCGTCTTTGAACCGGGGAACTTCACGCCCACGATGTGGTGGATCGGCGCGACCATCGTGGTCGGTATGGTCTCGGCGCTCGTGGGCGGTGTGGTGTGCGCGGCGATTGCCAAGAAGCCCACGCCCCCGAAGGTGCTGGCGGTTCTGGTGCTCGTCCTGGCGTGCCTCGGGGGAGTTGCACAAATGCTCCTGCCTCAACAGGCAGAGCAACCGGTCCGCGAGCCGGGTGTCTCGATGATCGAGGCGGCCAGCAAGACCCACGCCCCGGTGTGGTACAACTTCGCCATCGGGGTCATCGGGTTCGTCGGGGTGATGATCGGCTCGCAGTTCTCAAAGCGCCCGCGCGGCTGAATCGGGCTTCAGCAACCGCCGAAGTAGCCGGTGATGTACTCGTCGAGATCGCCGGGCTCGACAAAGCCGTCGTGGTTGAAATCGCAACGGGCCCGCTCTTCCTCGAAATCACTGAAGAACGCGGTGATGAACTCATCCAGGTCACCGGGCTCGACGAAGCCGTCCTGATTGAAGTCGAGCGCGCATGGCTCGGGCCCCGGGGTGAACTCGAGAGCCCCCATGTCCGCGACCGGGCCACCGGCGCTGATGCCCGTGTCGGCGGTGGCCAGATCATCCACGAACCGTGCGTTCCCCACGCCATCGCTGATTGCGCCGGGAGGGAAGGCCGAACTGTCTCCTGCGTCGATGCAGGGTGACCCCGCGCTGAGCGCGACATCCCCGGCCGCAAGGTTGATGAACCCGGGGTCGGCATCGATATTCCCGACACCTCCGAGATCGACCCCGGTCGAGCCGCTGATGCACGAGTAGGTAGCGGTGCGTTCACCGCTGAAGACCGTGGTCTGGTTCTCGAGCGGGTCACCAAACTCCGACGTATTCAGCGCGAGGATGCTGCTGGCGACCACGAGCGTGGAATCAAACATGGCCGTGCCGCCGCCGAACCCCGCGGCATGGTTGCCCGCGAGCGTCGAGCCGATGAGCGTGCCGCTGGCGCCGTTGCCCAGCCACAGACCGCCTCCAGAATCGGTCGCGGTGTTGTTCAGCAGGCGTGTGCTGGTCAGGTGCACGGTGCTGTTGAACGCGTCGATCGCTCCGCCGTTGAACTGCTGGGCCCTGTTGTCTGTCAGGAGTGATCGTTCGAGCGTGACGGTGGAATCAGCCGCGGCCACGCCGCCGCCCCACATGCTGGTGTTGCCCGCAAAGGTGCACCCGGCCATGAAGCTCCCGCCGTTGGCGCGGACGGAGACGCCCCCGCCGCCGAAACTGCTGCGGTTGGCGGTGAAGACGCTGTTGTTGAGCGTCGCGTCGGAGAACTCGATCCAGACGCCGCCGCCGATCCCGTTCTCCGCGGCGTTGTTGTCAAAGAGCGTGTTGTTCACGAGCAGGGTGCAGAGGGTGTGCGCGATGACCGCGCCGCCGCCGCCCTCGACGGCGACGTTGTCGCGGAAGGCGCAGTCGTTGAGCACGAGGATGGCCGACGAGAACGCATCCACCGCGCCGGAGTTGAACTGCGCAGTGTTCCCTTCAAAGGTGCACCCCGTGAAGGTGGTGCTCGCGCCCCCTTGCACCGCCCCCGCCCCGCCGAAGGGGGCGGTGTTCGTGCGGAAAATCGACCCATCGATCGTGGCCGCCGCGCCATCACGCACGCCCAGCCCGCCGCCGCTGCCGAGCGCGATGTTGGAATCGAAGCGGCAGGTCTCGATCGCGACGGACGAAGCAAGGCCGGTGACCGCCACGGCCGAGCCGCCACGGTTGCCGATGATGGTGCACCGGCGGATTCGTGCGCCCGAGTTTGAAAGGAAGACCGCGGGGCCCTCAAAGTCCTGGTACGCCCCGGAGAGGGTGAAGCCGTCGAGCACCGCTGTCTCGTCGGTGTTCTCGATGACCACAAGGTTGAAGGAGTTGTCGGTCGCGATGAGGGGGTTGCCGATTTCGCCTGTGATGATCGATGCGGAGGCGGGCGCGGGGAGGCCGTCCACAAAGATGCGCTGATTGATCGAGGTCTCTCCGCCACCCGGGCGCGAAGCCCCCTGGAACCCGCCCACGAGCGCCAGCCCCGAGCGCAGGGTCAGCCGGGCGAAACGGTCGTTGGTCTGCTGATCGATCCGGTACACCCCGTTGGCGACCCAGACCTCGCTGACGTTCGAGCAGTTCATCGAGGCGAAGGCGAGGGCCTCGCCCAGATCGGTGTAAGCCGTGGCCCACGAGAGCCCGTCCACCGGACCTGTGTTCGATGAATCCACGTACACGCGATACTCACACTCATCCGGTCGGCAGTTGCTGTTGGCATCCGTGCTGCGCCCGGCGGCGATGTCGGCGTCATCGGCCAGCCCGTTGCCGTTGCAGTCCACGATGCCCGGCGCGTTGCGATAACTGGCGAGCGTCCAGCGCGTCTGCGCGATGGCGAGCGCGTTGCTCGTGGGGAGCGGGCTTGAGAGGGGTGCGCCCAGCGGCTGGCCTGTCGGTCCGTGCACCAGCAACGGGTTTGAGAAGCTCGCGACCGGCACGGTTCCGGTATAGGACATGATGGTCCCGTACGACGTGCCCCCGGAGGAGAACGAATGGCCCCATGCATATTGGAAGGGCGAGAAGCCCGAGTTGCCCCGGTCGTGGGCACACCCGAAGTTGTGGCCGAGTTCGTGGGCAAAGGTCAGCGAGCCGCCGCCGAAGGCACGCCAGTTCATGACGCTGAACGCCGATTGCTCGGTGTAGACCGCGTAGTACGCCGCGCCGCCCGTGAAGCGAGCGTCCTCAACCACCAGCGAGACGAGGTCCGCGTTCGCGCTCGTGCGCATGGCGTGGATCCCGTCCATGATCCCGTCGTTCGGGCTCGTGACCCGCTCAAGGTGGTTCAGCCACTGCGGTGCGACCTCGTCATAAGCGATCGGGACAAGCCCCACCATGCGGACCTGCAGGCGGTTGACCGCCTGGCCCCCCGGGCCGGTGGTCACGCCGCTGTTGACAAACGCCGCGTTGGTCGCCGCGAAGGCGTCAGATATCCGGGCCTGAAGCGCCGCGAGCCCACCCGCGCCGGCCAACGCCGCGGGCGTGTAGGCCACCAGCACGTCCACGATGGACTGGTCATCGCCACATGAGCACGCGCCTGAGAGCGGAGGCAGCACCCCCGCCGGTCCCTCCAGCCCGCCCAGTGGTGGTGCTGGGGACTCCTCGCCCAAGGCGCGGCGGAGCGCGGCCGAAGCGAGCAGATCGCGAGCGCTCACCGGCTCCGGCCCGCCGTGGGGCGTCCCCGTCATGGCGCAGCGCCGGACGGCCTCCGGGCGAATCTCGCGCGCGATGCACAGAGGCAGGCCCGAACCGTCCACGCGCCCCGTGGGCGTGAGCCCGAACGCACTCCCTCGGGCCCAAACTCCGCCCGAAACCTGGCCATGCTCGATCGCCAGCGACCACGTTCCCAGCCCGTCGCCGCTCACTGTTCCGAAGAGGGCAACGCCCGAGGCCCGTCGCACCACCTGTGTCGTGGTCAGTGTGAACGCCGCACCGGGCAGGAACTCAACCTGCAACTCCGCCCCCATCTCGGCGGCTGACTCGATCGCCGCCGGGCTGATGACGACCTCACGCGCCGCGAGCGCATCGGCGTCCGTGACTGCGCGGCCCGTCGCCGTGACCACGAGCGCTGGTGCCTGAGCGAAGACCGCCGTACCAGGGCCGGAGATGGCCGTCACAGTCGCGAGCAGAACGAGGGCGGTGGAAAGCGAGGATCGGCGCATGGCGGCTCCAGGGCGAGGGTGTCCGAAGGAGAGCATACCTCAGGGGCTCGCCGGGGCCAGAGCCCGACCCGCGAAACCATCCACGTTCTTCTTCTGGTGGCGGATCGGGGCGGGAACCGCCGATGGATGCCCCGATGCTCGCCGTGTACCTTGATGACATCCCGATCAACGCCCCTTCCCCCGCCGCGGGCTTTCAGATGGCGGCCGACCGGGCCCGCAATGCGGGGCGGTTGATCGTCGAAGCAACGCTCAACGGTGCGCCAGCGCCGGAGGAGGTCCTTGATGGTGATCTTCCCGCTGAGGGGGAACTCCGGCTGACGAGCGCTGACCCCGGGCAACTTGTGGGTGCGGTGCTGCGTTCAGCCGCGGCAGAGCTCGAGGGTGCTTCGACCGCCCAGCGCGATGCCGCGATCGACCTTGGCCGGGGCGACCTGGCGGAAGCGGTGAACCGGCTGGGGACCATCACCGCGGCGTGGGACAAGGTCCAGCGTGCAGCGGTGCAGGGCTCGGCAGTGCTGGAGTCGTGCGGACGACCTCAGGAAGCGGCGGCGATGCATGCCGCGCTCGCCCCGTGTTCGACCGGGTTGGCCAAGCACCTTGTCGAACTCCGGCGGGCGCTCGGCACGGAGGATTGGTCCGCCCTTGCGGATGTGCTGGAGGGAGACCTCGAGGATTCCGTGGCGCAGTGGCAGGAGGTGCTTCTCGCCTGCGCTGACGGTGCGCAGGCGGCCCAGTTGGCACCAACGGCCCAGCCCGCCCGCTAAGCGCGGCTCACTCCCCGCCGATGTCGTTCATCGTCATGTAGTTGGGCGCTTCTTTGGTGATGCGGATGTTGTGGGGGTGGTTCTCCGCCACGGTGGCGGGCGAGATCTTGCAGAACCGGGCGTCGCGCTGCACTTCCGGGATTGTCCGGCAGCCAAGGTACCCCATTGACGCGCGCAGCCCGCCGACCATCTGGTAGACGAACTCTGCGAGTGGCCCCTTGTACGCCACCAACCCCTCCACGCCCTCGGGGACAAACTTGATCTTCCGCGGCTCGGCGCTGTTCTCTGGGCCTTGCGCGCTGTTGCGCTGGCCATACCTGTCCGCGCTCCCGGCCTTCATCGCCCCTTCGGAGCCCATGCCCCGGTACGACTTGTAGCGTCGGCCCTGCCGAATCACCATCTCTCCGGGTGCCTCATCCAGCCCGGCGAACATGCTCCCCATCATCACCGCGCCCGCCCCGCCGGCGATTGCCTTGGCGATGTCGCCTGACTGGCGGATTCCTCCGTCGGCGATCACCACCGCGCCCGTCCCGGAGACGCCACGGAAGGCGTTCATCACCGCCGTCAGTTGCGGCACGCCCACGCCGCTGACAATCCGGGTGGTGCAGATCGAACCCGGCCCGATCCCGGCCTTCACCGCGTCCGCGCCCGCATCGACCAGGGCCCGTGCCCCCTCGGCCGTCGCCACGTTGCCCGCGATCACATCGATATCGTGCTTCTGCTTGATGGTGCGGACGGTGCGCAGCACGTTCTCGCTGTGACCGTGGCTGGTGTCCACCACCAGCACATCCGCATCCGCCGCGATCAGCGCTTCCACTCGGTCGTATTGATCGACGCCCACGGCCGCCCCGCAGCGGAGCCGGCCCCGTGCATCCACGCTCGCCCGCGGGAACTGGCTCAGCCGGTCGATATCCCGCATCGTGATGAGCCCGGCCAGGTTGAAACCGGGATCGACGAGCAGCAGTTTCTCCACCTTGTTCTTGTTCAGGATGACACTCGCTTCTTCGAGCGTCGTGCCGGGCTTGGCGGAGATGAGGTTCCCGCTCGTCATCACCGCGCCCACCGGCGTGGACTCATCCTCGACGAACTTCAGGTCGCGGCGCGTCAGGATCCCCAGCACCTTCCCCTTGGACGCGCCCCCCTCCGTCACCGGGAACCCGGAGGCCGAGTGGCGGAGCATCAGTTGCCGGGCCCGTCCCACCGTGTCCTCGGGCGCCAGCGTCAGCGGATCAAGGATCACTCCGTTGGCGGAGCGCTTCACCTTGCTCACCTCGCGGGCCTGCACCTCGATCGGCATGTTCCGGTGGATGATCCCCAGCCCCCCCTCCTGCGCCAGTGCGATGGCGAGGGCCGACTCTGTCACCGTGTCCATCGGGGCGGAGAGGAGGGGGATGTTGAGCGTAATGCGCCGCGTCAACCGAGTGGTCGTGTCCGCGTCCGCAGGCACCACGGCCGAATAGCGCGGCAGCAGCAGCACGTCGTCGAAGGTGAACCCTTCAAAGGCGATCTTGCCGGAGGACTCAGCGGCCTCATTCCCAGGGAACTCAGGAGCGGTGGGGAGGGGGCGACCATTGCGAGACGTGGCTTCCATGGTCATTCTTCGAGGGGTTCCTCGGCCGGTCAATGCGGGATCCGCCCCCGGGACCGGGAACACGCCAAAGCGCGAAAAAACTCCGCGCCCCGCGACGGGCCGCCCGATGGAGGGTGGAAGGTGAAAGGTCGGGGTGCGCGCCCCTTCACCCACCCGTTGGCCGCCGCCGCGACGCCTGCAAGGATTCCGCCCGATGCCCAAGGACGCGAAGAAGGACGCCCCCAAGACTCCACGTCGCTCCCGCGCCAAGGGAGGTGACCTGTTCGCCCAAGTGACGCTGGCGCTCACGGTGCTGCTCGTCATCGCCGTTGGTGTTCTGGCGGTGTGGGGATACCGCCGCATGGAGACCAAGGTCGCCGGTGCCATGAGCGAGGCCGGGCCCATTCGGGTGGTCATCGAGTGGCCGCCACTTGCCCGCAAAAGCACCACCAACAAGGACAAGGCGACAGGCCCGGAGGCCGCCAACACCGGCCCCTTGACCTGGGTGGATGTCGGAACCCAGCGCGACCTGACCGAACTCGCGACGCGCATGATCAGCGCGAGCCCATTCGACAAGTCCTCCCTCTCTCAGACCGCCGCCGCTCTTGAAGGAACGGGGTGGTTCAAGCGGGTCGATTCCATACGTCGCGAGGCGGGGGGCATCGTCCGCATCCGTGGGTCATGGCGCGTCCCCGGCGCGGTCGTCCGCGTTCAGGGGATCGATCACCTCGTTTCCACTGAGGGCGAGCGGCTTCCCGTTGATTACACCCTTGGCCGCTCCGGCCTGCGTCACATCGTGAACCCCGCCTTCCCACCCCCGGAGCCCGGAGCGCGATGGATCGGCGGGGACGTGCAGGCCGCGCTCTCGCTCCTTGCTTCACTCCGCGACTCCCCGGCCTTTGGCCAGGTCGCCGGCGTTGACACAGCCGGATACGGCAAGTCCAAGCAACTTGTGATCGTCAGCGACAAGGGCAACCGGGTGGTCTGGGGCAGCGCGCCCAGCGAGTTCAACCCCAACGAACCCGACAGCGCGACCAAACTCCGCTTTCTCTCCCTGCTCGTGAACAGCCCTGACTTCGGCCACCGGATCGACGCCAACAAAGCCGTGATCTTCCTCACCAGCAAGAAGGGGATCATCTACGACTCCACCGCCCCGCCCACAGGCGAGGCCACTTCACCGGTCGATGGCGGTGCGGTCGAACCATCCGCCGCCGAGGACCTTGTGGGGGCTGGTGGCCGTCAGGCCGAGATCGTGCGCACGCGTCAGAACTGACCCGCCCGGCCACGCACGCCCCGGCACCCTACTTTCCGCCATGGCTTCGATTCTCGTCGTCGGTCCGCATCCGGATGATCAGGAACTCGCGCTCGGGGGCACCATTGCCCTCCTCGCGGCCCAGGGTCACACCGTCACGCTCCTTGACATGACGAATGGCGAGCCGACCCCCTTTGGCGACCCCGCCACCCGGGCCGCCGAGGCCGCGCTCGCCGCGGCGGCACTCTCCGCCCCCGGCAACCCCGTGCGACGCATCGACCTTGGGCTCACGAACCGGCGGGTTGAGCACACCCTCGCGGCCCGTCACGCCGTCGCCGGGGTGATCCGGCGCGTCGCGGCCGATGTGCTCTTTGTGCCCTACTTTGAAGACGCCCACCCGGACCACATCGCCGTCACCCGCATCGCTGAAGATGCCCGCTTTGACGCGAAGCTCACCAAGCAGCCCATGCCCGGCGACGAGGCGTGCCCCCCCCGGTACCCGCGCTGGCTTTTTCACTACTACGCTACCCACCTGCGGATCATTCCCGCACCCTCGTTCATCATCGATACCTCCGCCCACGTTCAGAAGAAGCAGCAGGCCATCCGTGCCTATCGATCGCAGTTTGAGCGCAACCCCGCCAACGCCGATGTCCCCGACCGCATCGCGGTTCAGGATGCCTACTTCGGCTCGCGCATCCTCGCCGCGGCGGGAGAGCCCATCTTCTCGCGTGAACCCCTGCGCGTCACCGACCTCAGCGGGCTCTTCGCCAGCGGCTGAGGGCGGACGCGGCCCGCGCGCGGGATCTACCCTCGGGCATGCCGATCATCGTTCTGCAGCATGAAGCATCCGAGCACCTCGGCCGACTCGCGCCGGTCCTCCGCGACCTGGGCCACCGCTGCGACGTGCGCCGACTCTGGACCGGCAACGGCCGTGCCGCCGGCCACATTCCCGCCGACTTTGACGGCGTCGATGGCATCATCTCGCTGGGCGGGAGCATGAACATCGCGGACAATCCGTCGTGGCTCGCAGCGGAAATGGCGTACGTGAAAGAAGCCCACGCGCGCCAACTCCCTCTTCTTGGGGTCTGTCTCGGCGCTCAGATCATCGCCAAGGCCCTTGGCGGCGAAGTCGGCCCCGCGGCCAAGCCGGAGTGGGGCTTCTCGCGCGTCTCGCAGACACCCCCGGGCAACACCGACACCATCCTTGCCGGGATCCCATGGGGGACTTTTCAGTTCCAGATGCACAATCAGGAGATCAGCAAGGCCCCTGAGGGCGCCGTCGTTCTCCAATCCTCGCCCGCCTGTCGGGTACAGGCCTTCCGCTGTGGCCTGCGCACGTATGGCTTCCAGTACCACTTCGAGATCGAGCGGGCCCGGCTTGAGGCCGCCGCGGCTGGCCGATGCGCCGAGGATTCCGGCTGCTTCAGCAAGCACGGCCTGACCCAGGCCGACCTCGCGGCCCAGATGGCGGAACACGAAGAGACCTTCGCGCGGCTTTCCACGCGGCTGTGTACGAACCTTGCGATGTTCATGTTCCCGTTGATGAAGAAGGCGCTGGGGGCCCGGGGGTAAGCGCGGTTGAGCCGCATGTGGGCCTCGACCGATCGACACAGTTCATGTGCGTCTTCCTGTGCTTGCGGCAGGCGGATTTCTGAACCCCTCCACGGGATTCACGGCCCGGTCTACCCTACTTCTTGAGGTCCAACCCTCGCCCCCTCCTTCCACACGCCGACCTGTCAGGAGAAGACGCCCATGCTTCGAACCAGCAATCCGGTCCTCACCGAGAACATGTTCGCCAACTTCAGGGGGGCGACGCTCCGGGATGCATCAGCCGCGGCGGCCCGGACCACCATGACGGCCCAGGGCGCGGCCTCCAAGACGATGATCCTCGTCTGCTTCTGCATCGCCACGAGCGTGCTCTCGTATGGGTGGCTCAACACCAACCCTGCGCTGGCCATCGGTGCCCTGATCGGCTCGCTGGTACTCGGCCTCATCGCCGGACTCACGATGTCCTTCAAGCCCGCGTGGTCGCCCGTGCTCGCGCCCTTCTTTGCGCTCGTTGAAGGGTTCTTTGTTGGCACCGTCTCGTCGGTCTATGCGAACATGGCCGCGGGGACCAAGCTTGGCGGAGCGACGGGGAGCATGATCGTCCTCTCCGCGGCGACGCTCACGTTTGCCATCCTCATGGCCCTCCTTCTTGCGTACAAGACCGGGCTCATCAAGGCCACCGCCGGGTTCAGGCGCATGGTGGTCGCCGCCACCGGCGGCATCTGCATCTACATTCTCGCGACGCTTGTCCTCTCCGTCTTCGGCGTTGACCTTGGCTTCCTTCGCAGCGGGTGGATCGGCATCGGCATCACCGCGTTCATCGTCGTCATCGCGTCGCTGAACCTGGTTCTCGACTTTGACATGATCGAGCAGGGCGAGGCCCGTCGCCTTCCGCGCTACATGGAGTGGTACCTCGGCTTCGGGCTGCTGGTCACGCTGGTCTGGCTGTATGTGGAAGTTCTGCGGCTGCTTGCACTCTTGGCCAAGAACCGCTGAACCGACCGCAGTACTCGGACCTGCCCCTGCCCCCTGTTCCCCCCTTCGCCGGGCCCCAGCGGCTCAGTTGCGGCTGAAATCGCCGTGCCTCGTGCTTCACGGGCTATCCACGTCAAATCCTGATTGACAAACCCTTTGGCGAGTGCCATACTGGCAATCGCGGAGGCTCACGCTGTGAAGTCCGGCAAGACCATCACGAAGAAGGAACTGGCGGAGAACCTCGCGGCCCGCTGCGGGCTGAACCAACAGGCGGTGAAAGACCTCCTGCAGATGACCCTCGACCAGATCGTGCTCGAGCTGGGCAAGGGAAACCGCTTTGAGTTCCGCGAGTTCGGCGT
Source organism: Phycisphaerales bacterium (assembly GCA_052388255.1). Lineage (GTDB taxonomy): Bacteria > Planctomycetota > Phycisphaerae > Phycisphaerales > UBA1924 > JAEUIX01. Next base: position 5,045 of record JBQTIJ010000396.1, on the reverse strand, counting down.
GCTCGAGCCGGTGTGGCGGCGGGCCCGCGGGGCCCACAATCCCAAGACGCTCGCCAAGCTCACGGTGCCGGCCCGCAGGGTGGTGAAGTTCAAGCAAGGCCGCCTCCTCAAGGAAGCCATGCTCACCAAGCCCGAGACCGGTCCAGCGGACGACGCCGGCTCGGCGAGTGAGCTCAAACTCACCCGGGCCCCGCGCGCCGTCAAGCCGGCCCGCGCCGGGCGCGGCACGACCCCCGTCTCCAAGCTCTCGGTCACCCACGTGAAGGCACCCTGAGCCGAGGGCCCGTTCAGTTCTTGAGTTCAAAGGCCGGCAGCGTGCGCTTGAGGAGTTCGATCGTCTCTGGGCGCGCCTCGGTCATGGGCAGCCGCATGGCGCCGCTGTCGCGCCCGAGCAGTTTGAGGGCGGCCTTCACCGGGATGGGGTTGGTTTCGACGAACATGGCCCGCGTGAGCTTCAGCAGTTCACGATGAATGGGCAGTGCGCGTGCGAACTCACCCGCGTTGAAGGCGTCGCATAGCGCCTGCACCCGGCCGGGGACAAGATTGCTGATGACCGACACCACGCCCACCGCACCTACGGCGGCGAAGGGGAGCGTCATGGAGTCATCACCCGAGAGCACCGCCAGCCCCGGGCACCGCTGCGCGATCTCGCCGCATGAGTCTGTCGACCCCGTGGCTTCCTTCACGGCCTTGATGTTCGGATGAGCCGCAAGCTTTTCGACCGTCTCGGGTGCGAGCGCCACGCCGGTGCGGCCCGGAATGTTGTACAGCACCACCGCGAGCGGGGCCGCGTCGGCCTGGGTCTGAAAGTGCCGGAGCAACCCCTCTTGCGTGGGCTTGTTGTAGTAGGGGTTCACCGAGAGCGCACCATCAGCGCCCGCCTTGGCCGCGATCTTCTGAAGCGCAACTGCATGGTGCGTCGAGTTGCTCCCCGTCCCCGCAATCACCAAGAGGTTCAGCGGGCGCGCCAGCGCGACGGACTTCTCCACCAGTTCCTGATACTCCGCCGGCTCGAGCGTGGGCGACTCTCCGGTGGTGCCCGCCACGACAATCCCGCGAACGCCCCCCGCGCCGCGCTCGCCCTTGGCCTGAAACTCAATCTGCGCCTTCAGCCGGGCGAAGTCGATAGCCGCGCCGTCAGGTGAGAAGGGCGTGGTAATGGCGGTGAAGGCGCCGGCAAAGCGTGGGTCGCGCGTGGTCATAGGCCATTGTACGTGGCGTCGGGCCCGGGCCTTCTTGGGTCAGTAGTTCAACCCCGGTCGCGCCAGCCATCCGCCATAGACGCGCCCTTCCAGTTCGTCGTAGCGTTCCGCTGTCACCCCGTTGGTCGTCTGTGTCGTCCCGCCGAACTCGCCGTCGCGCTTGGAATCGACAAACGTCTCGGCGTGCCCGTCCGCAAAGGCGATGTTCCCGTTCATGCGGTCGTGCGTGGCCAAGGTCGAGTACGCTCCGCGCCCGTGTACCGGGCCAAGGTCGGTGTAGTTCTGCCGCGCCCACACGATGCCGGTTGCGCCGGGCACTCGTCCGACCGCGGGCCCGTCGGTCAGCGCCTTCGCGCCCGTCAGTTGCCGACCCTGATACGTCACCACGTCTTCGAGGGTCTTCACCGTGCCGTCACCCAGCAAGGGCACCTTGCTCAACGATGCCGCGACACCCAACCGGCGGTCGTTGAGCGGTCCCACCGTGTGCGCGACGCGCTTGGGCTCCGGGCTCGTCGCCGGACTCGCCGTGCGCATGTCGCTGTGGGCCATGTACCACGCCTGGCAGTAGTTCGTGTTGTACCCGTTGTCGATCAGTTCCTCAACCTCCGCCGGGGTAAAGGTCCGGTGCCCATCGGAGTTCAGGCGCGCTGCCGAGAGGTTCTGGCTCGCCTGGGCCGGGCTCCCCGGGCAGAGCAGGCGGCCGGGGATGGCGTATCCACCATTGATAAAGTCGGCGACCCATCCCTTTTCATTGATCGGCCCGTTCCCGAAGGGTCGGCGGTTGTCGAACGCACCCGTGCAGTACTCGCCCTTGTGATCCGCGGCTCGGGCCACGCCCGCCGTGGCGAGTTGGCGCAGGTTGCTCAGGCACGCGCTGCTGCGGGCCGTGTCGCGCGCCGCCGCCAAGGAGGGGAGCAGGATGCTCACGAGCAGCGCGATGATGGCGATGACCACGAGGAGTTCGATGAGCGTGAAGCCGCGCCGATGTTGAATGGTGGGCATGTGCATGTTCGCCGTGCAGAAGGTGTGTACGCGAGGCCGCGTGAAGTCGGGAGGAAGCCCCTCCGTCGCTGCGCGGGTCGAGCGTAGCGGAAGCACCTCCGCGTGCTCGTTATGGCCGTGTCAAGAGCGCGCCAAGGTTGTGTGAAAGCCGCGGTGCTTTGCGCAAGCTTGATGCGGTCACTCTGGGAATCCGGTTCTCTCCGTGTAGCGTTCGTCCTGCTCCGCTGGCGGCGTGGATCGAGCGAGCCGCGCCCGCGCCGGCAGCGACTCACCCTTCGGAGACTCCGACCATGCGCGCACTGCAACTCTCACCCGTGCTCTTCGCGGCCCTTGCCCTTGCCAACGCGGCGGGCGGGCAGACCACCATCACCGCCTGGAACTTCAACGGCTCAACCCCCACGCTCAATCCGCCTGCGACCGGCGCGGGCACACTCACGCTTGTCGGCGGGACGACTTTCTCGTTCAACACCGGGTCCCCCAACGACAGCGGAGTCCCGAACCAGGCCCCCAACACCACCACATATCCCGCGACCGGCACGGGCAGCGGCACCGCGGGCATCGAGTTCGCCGTCAGCACGCTCGGGCATGAGTCGATCTCGTTCTCGTTCGATCAGCGTCACAGCAACAGCAGCAGCCGCTTTACACAGGTCCAGTACTCGACCGACGGCTCCACCTTCGTCGACGCCCCCGCAGGGCTCTTTGAAGCCGCGGGCGGGGACACCTGGCACTTCGGTCGCACGGTGAGCTTCGCCGGGCTTCCCGGTGTCGACAACAACCCGGCGTTCAAGGTCCGGGTGGTCACCGTCTTTGACCCGGTCTCGGGCAATTACCTCGCCTCGCGCCTGACCAGCACGTATGCGGGGACCGGCACGCTCCGCTATGACCAGGTCGTCATCAGCGGCACCGCGGTCGTCCCCACGCCGCCGCTCGGTTCCGCCGCCACCGCGCCAAGCGCGGTCTGCGCCGGCGGCGCCTCGACCCTGACTGTCAGTGCTGCCCCCGGCCAGAACCCCCCGAGCACCGGAATCACCGTCACGGCCGACCTCAGCGCTCTCGGCGGCTCGCCCACACAGGCGCTTGTTGAGACCACGCCGGGCACGTTCACCGTCGCGCTCGACATCGCCCCCGGCACGCCCGCCGGGCCCAAGCTTCTCCCCATCACCGTCCGTGATGCCGAAAACCGTTCAAGCAGCAGCAGCGCCAACCTTGCCGTGGGCGACTGCACGTTCAACTCCGCGGCGGAGGTCGTCATCAGCGCCGCGTACGGCGGGGGCGGAAATGCCGCGGCTCCGTTCAATGCCGATTTCATCGAACTGCACAACCGCACCTGTGCCGCCGTTTCGGTGGATGGGTGGTCGGTGCAGTACGCGGCGCCTGGGGCCACCAACTCGTTTGACGGGACGCGCCAGGTCAATCTCTCCGGCATGATCGCGCCGGGTGGCTACCTGCTCGTCGGCACGCAGCGCCCCGCGCAGGACGCGATGGGCCTGCCGCTGCTCAACCCGCCGGACTTCCTCGCTTATCCGGCCAACCCCGACGATGCCCCGGTCCCCCCGCAGAGCGCGGGCGGCTTCGGGATGAACGCGAGCGCGGGCCGCATCGCCCTCTGCCGCACGACGGAGCCCCTTGGCATGAACTGCACCGCCCCGAGCGTCGTGGACTTCCTCGGCTACGGCGTTCAGGCCTCGTGCTTTGAGGGCGTCGCCGCCACCGGCGACCTCTCGAACGTGCTCATGGCCTTCCGACGTGACAACGGCTGCCTCGACAGCGACCAGAGTTTCAACGACTTCGAACTGGCCTACCCCATCGATCCGCGCAACAGCACCGCGGCTCCCAACCTCTGCGGCGACTGCGCCCCGACGTGCAGCGTGGACTTCAACAACGACGGCTTCGTGGAACCCGGCGACCTTGATGAGTTCATCACGGCCTTCTTCAGTGATATCGAGGCTGAACGGGCCGCCTGCGACTTCAACAACGACGGCTTCATCGAGCCCGGTGACCTTGACGAGTTCATCACCACGTTCTTCGCCGGTTGTTGACCCATCAGAACCCGAGTTCCGGTCATGAATGGACCCCGACCACCGATCAGGGCGGTCGGGGTCTTTCTGTTTTGAAGTCAATAGACGACCCCTCAATGAGGGAATTCGCAAGGGATTTGTTAGACAAACGGAACATTCTCGGACGTCGATCGTCCGATTTTTCTTTCCCGAGGGAAACCGCCAGGGAAATGGTTGCGGAATGAATAAACGTGGTTAGACTGTGCTATCCCGCTCGAGCGGGTCCGAGAGTCGGACCCTTCGATCGGCAGTCACACGTGCCTCGGCCATCGGAGTCTTCTCAATGAATCCTCGGACCATTCTCGCCCTCATTGCCCTTGCCGGTCTTGCCACGAACTCGGCGGCGGACGTGCCGCAGTTCATCACGATCCCCAACAACATCACAGACCTGAGCAACGGCGGCACGGTGGTGGTCGGTAGCGCGGGCGAGGCGACCTTCCGGTTTGTTCGCAGCGGCGGGACCGCCACACTCACGATGCTCCCGGGGATGCTGGGCGGCCGTCCGCATTGCTCGGCCGACGGCAGCGTCGTGGCCTCAGACGGGTTCAACGGCGAGAATGCCTCGAACGGCCTGCTGCCGGAGTTCATTGTCGGGGCGCGGTGGACCGCCGCGACTGGCGCGCAGACCTATGGCACCTTCACCACGCCCATGCCCGCGGTCGGGATTGGCTCCGGCGGCGTGCAGAACACGCAGTTTGAATTCATAGAGGATGGCAAATTAAGCACAGGGCTCGCCTACGTCCGCGAGGGAAGCGGGATCAACCACTACCGGGCCTATCGCGCC
>JBQTIJ010000395.1:0-5519 GCA_052388255.1 Phycisphaerales bacterium | reverse complement strand
GCAAGTTCGCAGAATCCCACGGCCTGCGCAGCGAGCCCGGCCCGGGGGGCGAACCCGTCACCATGCTCCGCCTCGACAGCGACACGATGACCACCGCGCGCTCCTACTTTGAAGCGCTCGAGCGCTTCTCGCGGGGGGAGATCCGCGTCCTTCTTGGCACGCAGATGATCGCCAAGGGGCGTGATTTTCCCGGCGTGACCCTTGTGGGCGTGGTCAAAGCGGACACTTCCGTGAACATGCCCGATTTCCGGGCCGCGGAGCGCACCTTCCAACTCGTGAGCCAGGTGGCCGGGCGGGCCGGTCGCGGCTCTCGGCCGGGGCGGGTCATCGTCCAATCCATGGAGCCAAGTGCGCCATGCATCCGGCTGGCCGGGACCCATGACTACGTGGCCTTTGCCGAGCTTGAGCTTGCCTGCCGTGCCCGGGCTGGCCTGCCCCCATCGGGCCGGCTGGTGCGGATCGTCTGTCGCGACGAGGATCACGTAGCCGCGGAGGCCGCTGCTGCGGAGGTCGCGGATGCGCTTAGGGCAGAACTCACCCAGCTCGGTGATCGCGCAGGTCGAACCGTGCTGCGCGGGCCGATGGCCTGCCCGATCTCGCGGATCGCGAACCACTACCGCTTTGCGGTCGAACTCCTCGCCGGTTCGCGGGGCGTGATTCAGCAGGTCCTCGCGGCCGTTCGCGCCAAGGGGCGGCTCCAGAGCGACGCACACACCGCGGTCGATGTCGATCCGGTGGCATTGCTGTGAAGCCCGTCCGTTTTCCGGAACCTGAGCCAAAGGGCGGCATCCAAGGTCTATGGCCACCATTCTGAGGTTCGTCTTGCTTGTGCTTGCAGCGGGTTCACTGGCGGGGTGGACTCGCCCAGTTCTGCAGGACCCTCCCCCGGCCTCCGCTACGTCGCCGCCACCGGCCAAGAACGGGCCGGAGAACACCAGCGAGGTCGCACCTCGGCTGGCCGTCATGGAGCTCTTCACCAGCGAGGGTTGCTCAAGCTGCCCCCCCGCGGATGAACTGCTTGGAACGCTCGAATCCCAAGTGGCCCCTCCGGGCAAGAAGCCCGACCCTTCGAAGCGTCCTCTGCTGGTCCTGCCGCTGAGTTTCCATGTGGACTATTGGGACCGGCTCGGCTGGCCTGATCGCTTCGCCGCGGCGGAGTACACCCAGCGCCAGAAGGCCTATCAGACCGCCATGAAACTCCCGACCATGTACACCCCCCAGGCGGTGGTGAATGGTCATCGCGATGTCGTGGCCAACCAGGCCCGACCGCTTCTGCAACTGGTCAAGGATGCCCACGTCGCATCGGTCCGCGTAAACGCGACTGTGCCCCCGCGTACAGCGGGCGACCCGGTTCAGTTGCGCGTTGCGCTCAGTTCGTACCGAGATCGGCTCCCGGGCCGACTCACCGTCAACGCCGCAATCACAGAGGACGACCTGACGACCGTCTGCACCCGGGGGGAGAACGCCGGCAAGACGCTCAAGCACCACCACGTTGTTCGCACCTTCGAGTCACGGAGCGTCGACACCGCGCAGAAGGACCCGATCACCTTCGCGTTCGTGCTTCCCAAGGACGCCAAGGCCGAACGGTGCCGGATCGTGGTCTATGTGCAGGAGGCCGCGGCGGGGACGGTCGTTGGCGGGGCATCGGTCGAGATCCCCAAGCCCTTGCTGGTCGTGCTCCCTGAGCCCGGAAAGGCCCCTGCGGCCTCCCAGCCGAAGGAGAACGCGCCCGGCGACCCGGCCAAGGACGCTGGCCGGGCCGAGCGCCCCTGAGGTCGTACACTCCGGGGCATTTCCGAGTATTGAGGAGCCCGCCCCGTGTTTGAGAGCATCGCCTTCGCCGATCTGTCCGGCCCGCACGCGCTGGTTTTCGCCAAGTTCCAGGACCTCGATCTCCCTGAGAAGGTGCTGAAGCATCCCGCCGGCGCTGCCGCGGCGAGTGCCGTCCAGCGCGGCGAGTTCAGTGGGGCGGTGGGCAACATTGCAGAGGCGTTCATCTCGGTTGAGGCGAGCGAGCCGACCGGAAAGCGCGGGAAAGACGGCAAGAAAGCCAATGCCGAGGCCGGATCGAGCGGCACACAGCGCGTGCTGGTCGTCGGGCTTGGCAAGTCCGCAACCTTCGGTGCCAATGACCTGCGCGCCGCGGCTGCAGCAGTGGTCCGTCGCCTGGGCACCGCCAAGGAGACCGCTGTCGGCGTGCATGTCGCGACGACGCTTGAGGAGACCAAGCTCAAGCAGGCCGTTGACCTTCGGCAAGCGGGGCGGTGTTTCGGTGAAGGGATGGGCCTGCTCACATGGAACAACCAGCAGTTCAAAGGCAAGGCCACGGACCGCGCCAAGCGAACACTTTTGACGGCAGATGTCAGGTCAAAAGTCTTTCGCAAGGGGGTTGAACACGGCGTGTCGCTCGCCGACTGCGTGAACTTCGCGCGGACGCTGAGCGAGACCCCTCCGAACATCGCCACTCCACGGTTCATGGCCGATCAATGCAAGGCCGTGGCTAAGGAGTCGGGCGGTCGGGTGAAGGTCACGGTCTTCGAAGGCAAGGACCTCGAGACCGAGCGGCTCACGGGCCACGACAACGTGGGCAAGGCGAGCGAGAACAAGCCCTGCATGATCCGCATGGAGTACACCCCGGCCAACGCCCGCAAGCATGCCCGCGCCGTCGTGCTCATCGGCAAGACCATCTGCTATGACACCGGTGGGCTCTCGCTCAAGATCAACAACGGCATGGTGGGCATGAAGCGCGACAAGGACGGCGGCTGCGCCGTGATCGGCGCCATGCGGGCCATTGCCACGATCATCCGGCCGGATGTGCCGGTGGTCGCGCTGCTGTGCGCGGCGGAGAACTCGATCAGCGACGAGGCCTATCGCCCCGACGACATCCTGACCTATCGAAACGGGGTCACGGTGGAGATCACCAACACCGACGCGGAAGGCCGGCTTGTCCTTGCCGATGCCCTCTGCTGGGCCTGCGAGAAGGAGAACCCCGCGTGCATTGTTGACCTTGCGACCCTCACGGGCGGCGTCGTCACCGCGCTCGGCAGCACATTCTGCGGGCTCTTCTGTGAGGACGACGGACTCCGCGCTCGGGTCGAGAAGGCCGCGGGCACCAGTGGCGAACGTGTCTGGCGATTGCCCATGCACGCCGAGTACAAGGACATGATGAAGAGCCCGGTGGCGGACATCCTCAACAGCAATCCAAACCGCAAGGCCCACCCGATCCAGGGTGCCGCGTTCCTTTCCTACTTCGTGGATGAGAAGACGCCCTGGTGTCACCTCGACATTGCCGGTGTCCACGCCACCGAATCCGACAGCGGCCCCTTTGTGAAGGGCCCGACCGGCTGGGGCGTCCGTCTGCTCGCCGATCTGCTCGAGGCCTATTGAGCGGGGCGAACCTCAGAACGCCCGATCGACCACGGCATCCGCGAGGCCAAGGAGCACCGTCTTGGCCGGGCTGGGCGTGACGTCCGCGAGCGACCGCTTGGCGTCTTCCACGAATCGCACCGCCACACCGCGGGCGTATTCAATCGACCGTGTAGTCCGCAACGCTTCCACCATGGCCCTTCCATGGTCTGGCGCGGCGTTCCCCGCGGCTGCTTCCAGCATGCAAAGCGACCGCGCCCGGGCTGCGGGCTCGGCACTCGCAAGGTGGTGGATCAGCGGGAGAGTCATTTTGCCGTTCTCAAGGTCCTTGCCGAGTGTCTTCCCCACCACCTGCTGTTGGCCCGTCAGATCGAGCAGGTCGTCCTGAATCTGGAAAGCGATCCCGATGGCGTTGCCGAAGGCCTCGAACCGGTCGGCGGCCTCTGCCGACGCATCGCTCTGCATGGCGCCGAGCCGACACGCCGCGGCGATCAGCGAGGCCGTCTTGCGCTGAACGATGGTGAAGTAGGTCGCCTCGTCAAGAGAAAAGTTCTCGCGGTGATGCAGTTGGAGGAGTTCGCCCGCGCACAGGGTCATCCCCACCTGCGCGATCAGGCGCGCGGTCGCCTGGCTCTCGAGCCCTGAACAAAGGTGATAGGCTGCGGAGAAGAGATAGTCGCCAAGGATGACGGCGGCCTCATTGCCTCGCAGCGAGTTCACCGTGGGGGATTGGCGGCGGGTGTCGGCGTCGTCAAGAACATCGTCATGGACCAGCGTGGCGAGGTGGATCATCTCGCAGACGGCCGCCACGGCCACATGGTCATCGGTTACGGCGACCTCGTCCGCGCCGGTCGTCGTGGCCAGCCCGGCCAGGATGGCGAGTGTCGGCCGGACCATCTTTCCGTGATAGCGCTCGACATGGCTCAGCAGGCGCTGCACCGGCGGCAGGTCGCTGTTGAGCTCGCGTCGGAGACACTGGTCAACCCTTTTGAGTGACTGCGCCAAGACCTCAGCCACGGCCTGCGCATCGGGGGTTGAAGGGAGAATCGAGGGCACCGACCGAGCGTAGGGACCACCGCTGCGAGACGGGCGAGGCCCGGCGGGTGGCATTCACTTTTCGGGGCCTCGCTCCTATGATTGCGGCTCAGGCCGAAGTAGCTCAGCTGGTTAGAGCGGAGCATTCATAACGCTCAGGTCGGCGGTTCGAGTCCGCCCTTCGGCATTTCTGGTCGGTTCCCTGAACGGCGGGGCCGATCGGTCTGCGCCCGCGCGGCAGGTCCTCTACCGACCCCGCCGCAGCCCCCCAACAAGTCCGAAGTCGGGCCCCGACGCTTCGGGCAATGGTCGCACTGGGCCTTTTCTGCTCTGCTTCTCACTGGCCGCCTGAACCGGGCAGCGGATTGGCCGCGGGCTCTGTTGGCTGCGCTGTGGGGGCTGGCTGCGGCGCGGGGCTCAGAAGTTCGTCCCGAGCCGGGCGGAGCTTGGCCACCGACTGCCCGTCGATCACGTAGTACCACTCCGCGAAGCGGCGAGAGAGCTCATCCGCACGCTTGCGCCCCGCCTCCTTGCTGGCCTTCCAGTTCTCCACCGCAGCGGCATACGCCTGTCGCGCTGATGCGATTTCGGGCGGGTCGCTCTCAGTGTCATCGTCGGGTGGCGGCGTGCTCTCATTGCGCGGGGCGAGGGGCGTTGGGATGTTCACAAGTGCGTCGGGCTTGCGTGGTTCAGCCAGGAGTTTTTCATCAAAGCCGACCGTCACCATCAGGTATCGCGCCTCGCCCTTTGATTGGACGGGCTTGTCGGCGCCCTCTGCCGTTGCAGCCGTGCCACCGCCCACTTGCCCGCCGCTCGCTGCGTCCTCACTCTCGGGCACCACCTCGCCCAACCACAGCGAGTAGACCACGCCGTCGTTGCACTTGATGCTGACCTGCCCGTCGTTGGCCAGCAGTTGCCCCCGGGGCGAGAGGTAGAAGCCGCGGGTCTGGAGGTTCAGTTGGTCGGGCACGCTGATGGTGACCGACGCGTCCGCGCCACCGAGCATTTTCGCAAGGTTCGCGGGCTTGGGGCGAATTCCGACGATGCGCAGGCCCGTGAGCGTGCTCGTGATCTCGGCGATGCGGGCCTCGTTCACGACCTGATCCGCCCCCGGGCCC
>JBQTIJ010000394.1:0-2286 GCA_052388255.1 Phycisphaerales bacterium | reverse complement strand
CTCTGGAAAAACGCGGACGCAACGACCGCCGCGAGAACCGGCGTTGATCCAGATGAAGCATGGTCGCTCGCACTCGTCATCGCCCGCCAAGCGAGGGATGTCGAGAGCGCGTCGGCGATCCTCGATGAACCAGAACGCAAGTTCATCACCCCCGACCGTGACGACCTCAAGATAACGTGGGCGGACATCGCGCGATGGGCGCTCGAACGCCACCCCGGCGACGGCCCCGCGTACAAACAGATGAGTTCAGCAGTGGCCTCGGGCGACCTGGCAAAGGCCGCGGCACTCGCGACGGAGCTCGTCGCCGTAGCCAAGAGCCCACGCACCGCCGAAGCGGCCAAGGCGGTGCTTGCTGTGTGCGACCTTGATCGACGACTGGCCGCGGGGGAGACCATCGACTTGGTGAGTCCCGCCTTGCGGCGCTTCTGGACCGGCAACCCGTCGGTGCTCGCCATGTGTTTTTCGGGCGAAGCCATCTCGTTGGCCAGCGTCGCTGTGGCTTCAGGGGAATCGACCCGCACGCACTTTCCCCTGCGCCTCAGCGGGCGGTATCGCGTAGAGGTCGAGATGGATCTCCCGCTCCGCGACCCCAAGATGTTCAGTGCCCCGCACGTATGGTTCGACCTTGGACCTGAGCCGCGCGACCCCAAGGGCGACCGTCGCGTTGTGCGGCTCATGGCATCGAGCGAGCAGTTTCAGACGATGGGCGGCATCAAGAGCCAACGACTTGAGCAGAAACTCGGCGTCGCGCGCAAGGAGCCCGCGCGCCAGATGGTGATCGACGTGGACAGCACCCGCGCCCATGTCTATCTGGACGGTGCCCTGTGGAACATCGTCGAGGCCGTGAATCCGCCCCCCGCCCCGCGTGGGGAGTTCTCCCCCCCGCCGCCTCCGACCGTCGCGCCTGTGATCGCCGGCGTCTTCGGCATCGATGCATACGCCACGAATCCCGGCAAGGTCATCACGATCACCGCGATCCGCATCTCGCGCCCCTCTGCCCCTCTCGATGACCGCCCGATCGAGCTCGCCAAATGAGAGAGGAACCATGTTCGTCCACGCCATCAACCCCATCTTGAACGTTGCCGATGTCCCCGCTTCCGTCGCCTGGTTTGAAAGACTCGGCTGGCACCGCGGCTTCACCTGGAACGCCGGTGGAGGCATCGACGGTTCGGCTCTGCACAACGTGAGCGGCCCGGCGACCTTCGCCAGTGTCGGCGCCCATCCCGGCGGCGGCCCGGCTGGCCCCGTCGTCTTCCTTTGCAAGGATGGTCAGGGCTCACGTGACCCGAATACACCCGCAAGCCGCGAGCATGATCGGTTCGGCGGCGTCTGGATGAGCTGGTGGGTCGCCGATGTCGATGCCGCCCATGCCGAGTGTCTTGCCTTGGGGGTTGAGATCGCCCGGCCGCCCGCGGATGAACCCTGGGGCGTGCGCGAGTTTCTCATCCGCCACCCGGACGGTCATTGCTTCCGCATCAGCGGGCACACCCGTCGCTGATCCGTGCTGGCACACCGCGCGACATCCCGAGCGCACCGCGCCAGCCCCCGCGCCCCCCTTTTTCCTCAGGCATCCACCTTCTCAAACTGCACCCGCCCCTCGACCAGCCGCGCGAAGAAGGCGTCGATGTTGTTCAGCCCCGTGACACGGTGGACGAACGCCGCGGCCCGAACAAGGTCCGCGCGCTGCACGAGTTCAAGCCGCGGCTCCTTGAGTTGCAGTCGTGTCGCGTAGAAGGCGCATGAAGTGTGCGCGATGAGCACCACACGCTTGAGTTTGTGGACCTCCACCAGAAACTGCAGTTCGTCGACCACGCCCTTCTCTTCAAGGTGGGCCTCCTGGTGCCCAGCGAGACACGCCGGCCCACCGGGGAGTGTGACGCGGTCATACCGCGGCAGCGAGAGGCCGTTCTGGAGAAAATCGTCGAAGTGCTCACCCAGGCGACCATCAGAGCAGTAGATCGCCGCGGCGTGGATGCGGGCCGGGTCGTAACGGAGTCGGCTTTCGTACTGCATTTGGCACTCTGCGAGCGAAGGGAGAAGGTGGGGACGAACTCTCAAACGGCACCGATCGTCCTGCCGGGTCCGCAGGGCACGGCGTGACTCGGAGCGCCGCCGGCGGAGGATGATACTGGATCGCGCGGACGCGTCGAGCAGAAGGAGGCGACCAAGCGTTTGGTCCTGAAAGCGAGCGGAGGCCACCAAAACTCTCGCATTGGCGGCCCCCGGGTTGGTCAACTGGGTGTTGCGGAGCGATCGGAACCGCATCGTTGAGCGAGGGTGGCGACC
>JBQTIJ010000393.1:0-5484 GCA_052388255.1 Phycisphaerales bacterium | reverse complement strand
GCCGGACCAGATCACAACATCTGCGTCCTTGCCCGCTTCGAGCGAGCCGACGCGCCCCTCAACGCGGAGCTGCCGGGCCGGGTTCAGGGTCACGAACTTCAGAGCTTCGGCGGGGGAAATCGAACCGTCTGAGTACTTCACGGCCTTGGCCGCCTCGACGTTCATGCGGCGGGCCATCTCGTCGCTGTCAGAGTTGAAACTGACCACCGCCCCCTGCTCGTGCATGATCGGTCCGCCCTGCGGAATCGCATCCTGCACCTCAACCTTGTACGCCCACCAGTCGCTGAAGCACGACCCGCCCCCCGAGTAGTCGCGCACAACCTCCGCGACTTTGTACCCCTCGAGGATGTGCTGATACGTCCCGATCTTGAAACCAAACTCCTGCGCGATCCGTGCCAGCATCAGGATCTCATCCTGTCGGTACGAGTGGCAGTGCACGAGCCGCTTCCCCTCGATGATCTCGAAGAGGGCCTCCAGTTCAAGGTCGCGCCGCGGCGGGGCCAGCTCTGCCAGCCGCCGGGCCTGCTCCTCTGGCGCGATGCGCGAGAGCGTGATCGCCCGGGCCTGCTGCTCGGCGTCGCGCCGTGCCAGCCCATACTCGCGGGCCGCCGTGAAGCGGTCGCGGATCAGCGCCTCCACACCCATGCGCGTCTGCGGATAGCGCCATGAGCCCTGCCCATTCGAACCCTTGGGATTCTCACCGAGCGCGAACTTGATTCCCGGGATCGCGCCCTCAAAGTGCAGGTCGTTCGGCCGGGCCGTGCCCCAGCGGTTCTTGTTCACCTGGTTCTGGCCTCCGATCGCGTTCGCCGAGCCGTGCAGGTTGTTCACCGTGGTGATGCCCCCGGCCAACTGGCGGTACCAACTGATCGCGTCGGGGTCCGTCACGTCCGCGATCCGCACCTCCGCCGTCACGGCCTGCCCCCCCTCGTTCACGCCCCGGCTGATGCCGGTGTGGCTGTGACAGTCGATGAGCCCGGGCGTGACGTGCTTGCCGCGGGCGTCGATGTTTCGGTAGCCCTCGAGAGCCCGCCCGAGTTTGACAAAGTCCGCCGCGCTCCCGGCGAAGGAGATCGTCCCCTTCTCGATGACGACGACGCCATCTTGAATATTGCCCGCATCACCGCTCGTCCACACAGTGGCACCGGTGATGATCACGTTTTCCTGTTCGGGATACGCCGACATTGCGTACGGACCGAATGGGAGCCCGGGGAGTTCCTCGGGCACGCCGGGCGGTGTCTCGTCCTCGTCATCCTCGCGTCGGCCGAGGGTGAAGGGCGTCTCCTTGCCGTCGGCATCGGTCGCGAGGCCATCGATCGACATCCCGGCGAGCGTCAGCCGGACCTTCGCCGGTGCACCCCCGCCGAAGAGCCCCTGTTCCAGCGTGAACGTCAGGACAGATTCCTTGACCTCGACCGCCGTCCCCTTGCTCGGCTTCTCCTTGCCCCGGAGACTCACCGCGTTCTCCTTGTCGATGCTCAGCGTCCACTCGTCGGCGGCGGCAGCCACCGCGCCGCGAACGGTCCGCACCCGCCACGAACCTGTGAAACTCGGCACCGGCTCGCGCCGCACGGCCTCGAAACTGAACCGCGCACCATCCGCTCGTGTTCCCACGCCGCTGATGGTCCGCCCACGCTCGTTGACAAGACCGGCGATAGTGAAGACCCCGGGCTGTCCGAAGGGCTCATGCTCAAAGGTGAAGGAGACGCGCCCGTTTGCGATCATCACACCCTTGGCTCGCGCCTCGATGGGCTTGGGCTTGCTCGGCTTGGTGGCGGGTCCGTCCTTCGCTGCGGGCTTCGCGTCGCCCTGTGGCTCCAAAGCGTCCGCCTTCGCCGCGGCGTCAGGGGCCGCCTCGCCCGCCTCGGGTTTCGGATCAGGGTCCTTCGGCCCAGCGTCAGGCAAAGCAGCCGCGGGCTGATCCTCAACCTTGCGAAGAACGATCGTGCTGTCCTTCTCAATCTCCCACGAGAGTCTGCCGGGCATGGCTGGCGGCGGGGTCAGCGTGACGTCGAACACGCCTTCCACGCCATGCGGCGCGGGGTTGATTTCATGCCGCCGGCCATCCACCCATATATCGCGGATCTTGGTCTTGCGGGCGAAGATGGGCCCGTCGCTCACGATGAGCCCCGCGCTCTTGCCGGACTCGATGGTCCCGAATCGTGACTGCATGCCCAGCAGTTGCGCTGGGGTGGTGGTCAGCATCGCAAGGGCATCGCCCTCGCTCAACCCGTGCCGAATCGCTTGGCGGACATTCTCCCGGAACTGTCCCTTGTCGCGCAGCTTGGCCGTGGTCAGCGCCACCGTCGCGCCCGCGGCCACGAGACGGCGCGGGTTCGTTGGCGCCTGTTCAAAGGCCATGAGTTCGCGCAGCGACACGCCCTCCGCATCGCCGATGGTGTCCACCTTGGGCTTCCGCGGGAAGTTCACGGGCAGCAGAATCGGCACCCCCGCCTCCACCACCATTCCCAGCCGCTGATACTCGTTCCCTGACCCCAGCACCATGAAGGGTCGCGAAAACTCGCGTGCCACCGCCTGTACGCGGGCCACGTCCAGCTCATCGTCGGTGTTCATCAGGAGCATGGGGCCGGTGCCCGGGCGTCCATCGACCTTCGGGCCGCGGAAGAGCGGTGCGAGCGCGGTCGCATCGCCCGCCGCGCGCTCGGCCCCTGTGCCTTCCCGGCGCGCTTCCTCCCAGTCGGCATCGATCAGCGTCTGTCGCACCAGGGCAATCGCTCCCATGAGCGAACCCGGGTACCCCTGCCAGCGTTCCGGGCCACCCTCGCCGCCATCGGTCTCGAAGGCCACCGACTGATACACCCGCTCGGCAAAGACCGGCGGACGTGTCTGCGAGATGTCCGCATCCGGTCGCGCCAGTGAGACCACCGCGCTTGAGCCACGGAAGACCCCACCCCGGGGCGAGATCGCCGCGGCGACAAAGCCGAGCGACCGCAGAGATTTGGCGGCATCCTCCGTCAGCCCCTTGCCGTCGAGGGCATCGCGCTGCGGCGTCACGCGCGTGTTCCAATGGGCACCCTTGGCCTCAAGATCGGGCTTCAGCGCTTCCACCTCCACATACGGGTCGATGAACCCGGCGTAGACGTGCAGGCCGCTTGAATCCCACGCTCGCGCGCCCGCCGGGGGCGGGACATCTGCTCCACCCACCGACTCGATGCGCCCATCGCGCAGCACCACGGTGGCGTTCTGAATCGTGACCGTGGGCGAGACATGCACGGTCGCGCCGACGAGCGCGTGGTGCGTGGGATCGGCACGGCGCGGACTATTGGGCGGCGGCTGCAGCGGGCCCGGGGGCTGGGCCGCAAGCCCGAGCGAAACCGCAGCGAAAAGGGCACTGGCGAACAAGGAGGCCGCACGAAGGGTGGCGCGCATGGGGCGACGGTAGCGTCGCTCTCTGCGGCGAGGGGAAGGGGAGGGCGTGGGCAACGGCGTCAGCGGATGGCGGGCGCGCGCTCAATATCGGCGCCCGGTGACCCTTGCTCCCACCAGCGTGTGGCGAAGCTGAAGGCGAGAATCGGGACGCCGGCCACCACGCACAGGTATACGAGGACGGACGGCGTGTACCACTCAGTGAATGTCAGCGACGTCGGAAGACCCATATGGAGGGAGAAAAGAACATTCGCAACCGTGGCCGCGAGCAGGCCCGAGCGCGCGATGAGCATGGCCGTGAAGGCCGACACCATCATCACCGACAGCACCGAGTCGAGCGGGCCGGAAAGGGTGTAGACGCGGAGGGTCGCGAGCGACCAGAGAACCACGAACCCCGCCGTCGCCAGGGTGGGCCATCGAACAAACCGCCGTATCGCGGAGAAGACCGCCACCGCGGCGATCGCCCCGGTGAGATTCCCTGCGACGCTCGAACAGAGCACCCCGAGCGCGGCTGCCCCTGACTCGAACTTCACATACGACCCGGGCTGATTCGGAAGCGGCAGCCTCACACCGAGCCATTGAGGGAGCAGATAGAACCCGTAACTCGCGAACACAAAGACCAACGATCCGGCGGAGCCGACCAGCACATCATGAGCCACCCTCGGATCGCGCACCTCACCGTTGAGGAGTCGGGTGGAGGTCACCAGACGCTGTGGTTGGATCGTCCTGATCACGGGCTCGAGCGCGGCATAGACAAGAAGTGCCCCCGCGCCGCCGAAGAGCGCCATCGAGATCGCCTGCCGAACATGCTCGGCCAGCGCGCCGACCGGCGCGTTGGAACTCAACAGCCAACCGATGAGCGCCAGCCCTCCGACCACCACGGCAACGCGAGTCGCACGGCGCAGGTCCGAACGGCACCTGAGTACATTGTACAGCCCAAGAACGCAGCCAATCCCGATCGTCACAAGCACCAACCAACCACCGCCTGCGTTCTGCATTTGAGCGATTGCGTCGTAGCACCATCCATACCACTCCCCCAGCACGCGCTGCTGCCAGTCCATCACCCGCGGGTTCGTCGGCGACTCTCCTCCAGCGTCCCATGGTTCGACGATTCGGAACGTCACCACCCGCCCGCCCCGCACGCCCGTCTCGATCCGCAGCGGCAGAAATGGCACGTCCGGTCGCACTCCGACCCAGGCCATGCTCCGATCGGCACCGGCCCGCAGGGGCAACCTTGGCTCCACCGTCCGGAAGGCGGCACGATCAATGCCCGCCTGCCTGAAGAGATCTTCCAGTTCCGGGGGCTCACCGCCAGCCGCGGGGCTGCTGGACGCCGCCCCTCCCTGTGGCCCCGTCGAGTCGGTTCCTGAAGAAGGCAACACCGGCTCAATATGCAAACTCAAAAGCCGTCCGGAGTTCGAGATCAGCACGCACGCCTCACCGGGCACGAGCGCCGGCACCGTCTCCGAGAGGCCTGACCTGGCATCCGCCCCCGTGATCGGTCGCGGCGATGTCCGGTAGAGCATGAACGCGGTGTGGGGCGAAGCCGCCCGCAGGAGCTCAAGCCGATCCGGCGACGGCTCGTAATCCACCACGGATACCAGGAACCCGAGCGAGCGCCGGAAGACCTGAGCGGTGTCGGCCGCGGGAGTGCGATACCCCACCGTGGCGAGCGCTTCCTGCGCTTTGCTCACGAGCACCGCAGGAGGAAGACTCGGCGAGAGCTTCTGGATCGAGCGCGACTCGGCGTACAGCGCCACACAGAGCCACGCGATGAGCGGGCATGCCAGCAGGAGCAGACCGCGCTTGACCGTGATGCACGCCGACCCGCCGCTCGCCGCGACCAGTTCCGGGCTCGGCGTATCACCGGCGAGCACCGCGGCCTCGAGCAGGTCGCCACCCGGCAGCGCCGCGGCAACCGCCAAGGCCGAGGGCGGCCGACGCCCCGGCTCGCGCTCCAGACAGCGCAGGATGATCCCTTCGGTTGCGGGTTCGATGTCTGAAACCACCACGCTGGGCGGTGGCGGAGTAGTTCCGGTTTCGTGCATGCGACGGATCGCTTCGAGCGACCCGCGCGGTTCGACCTGGTGCGCCATG